>JAFOCU010000002.1 GCA_017381055.1 Lachnospiraceae bacterium | reverse complement strand
TTATTGTCTGTCTTTACACAACAAATTCTCCTTTTCCTACAAGAAACATTATCCTCGGTAGACATGAGCACCCGTATCATTGACAGAATGCTGACGGGTGGTTTGACCCATAGTACTGGTAGAGATTATATAAAAGTAAAATTATATGACCTTCTTGAAACCAGAGACTCTTTTTGGGGATTTGGATTATTTAGTTGCGAGCACTTTACTTTCCACTACCCACATGACTACATTCTCGATTTCTTCTATACATTCGGATATACTATAGGAGGTATACTGATGCTTATTGTTGTATACATCGTGTGTAAGGCACATATAGTCAGTATTCAACGAATCGAAAAAGAGTTCATTCTGCTACTAACATGTGGCACCATACTGAAAATGTTCTTCAGCAGCACATTCATACGGGAGGAATTCTATTTTGTGTTGATAGGTTTTTGCGTATCCATTCTTATACGCAATCATTACAACCAACAACCTAACACTCTATCCCAAAAGTAAATAACGAACACCAACGCATAAATACATAATAATACTGATGCCAAATATTGCCGTTCTACTGACATGTTTCAATCGTAAAGACAAAACTGTTGCATGCCTAAAAAGTTTGCTGCTTACTGTAGAGAACTACAATCACAATGCTACTGATAAGTTTAAATTGTCTATTTTCCTTACCGATGATGCATGTACAGACGGTACCGCAAAGGCTGCCAGAGAAATATGCAAGGAAGAAGACATACATATCATCCAGGGCAATGGTAATCTATATTGGGCAGGAGGAATGAGGATGGCATGGAATAAAGCCATTAGTCACAAACATACATGGGACTTTTTTCTGCTTCTAAATGACGACACCACACTACGTCCATATGCCCTGACTGAGCTTATGAATACCCATAGATACTGCATCGGCAAGTATGCATGTCCTGGTATCTATTCCGGCATAACATGTGCGACTGGACACCCAGAAACCATAACTTACAGCGGTGATGTCTTTGGAAGTGGAGCAAAAGGTAAATGGTACAGACTGGGACCAGCCGATGAACCACAAATGGTAGACCAATGCAATGCCAACATCTTATTAGTACCTCAGGAAGTAGTAAACAGGATTGGTATATTCCACCAGGGATACATTCATGGGGCTGCAGACCTGGATTATTGCATGCAAGTCCGAAAAGCAGGATTTCCTGCCCTAATTACGTCCCAAATTGTCGGGGAATGTGAATATGACCACCTTAGCGAAAAGGATGAGTGCGAGAAGCTTATCAAGATGACTCTAAAAGAAAGAAGAAAATATGTGTTTCATCCGACTCACTCCGACAAGGACTATCTTCTTTTCGTCAAAAGGAATATACCAAACAAATACCTTATAAGCACCGTACTTAGAAAAGTACGATTATATTGCCCAAGACTATATTACCATATAAATAAGGTAAGAGGATTATACTAAGGGTATACCTATTGGGGTTGATGAAGACATGATGATTGGGAATAGCCAGCGGTTCCGGCATTAATTCTCCCTATTTATTTGCCACATGGTATGAAGGAAATGTTTCTGATAAACTTTCAGAAGCATTTCCTTCACTATTTCATATCGCTATGGGATTCCATCGCGACTTTACCTACACTGTCCTCTTGTTTCTACTCCTAATCTACTTATTTAAAAGATGGCGAAAATAATAAATACCTGTAACGATTTTAAGGAGACACAATCAATTGTATTATAGGTTTATGACTGCATCTGCCTCTCTATTGCAATCAATTTAGCAAATTCAGTTTCCCAATTCAATTCCTCAGACATTTTCTTGGCATTCCTTGCATATTGGGCGTATAAATCAGCATCTGCATATAGCTTCGTAACCGCATCCCGTAGACACTCGGCAGTATTCTCTTTTAATATAATACCAAAGTTAAACTTCTCGTTCAGATATCTGTGTTCTGGTATATCTGACATTATTACGGGCAAACCGGCAAAAGCATACTCAAAAATCTTGTTTGACACAGAGAGCTTAAAGTTAAGATTTATAGGTTCAGTAATAGCCAAACCTACATAAGAAGACGTTGCTGCAGAAATCAACTCCGTTGTTTTTACAGGAGAAGCAAACGTAACATTATCCAATCGCTCGTTATCTACGAAAGACCTTAATTCCGGTTCCATCTTTCCAAAACCCCTCAAAACATATTTTATTTGAGGAATCTCGGTTATCTTTGCTGCCTCAACCATTATGTCATAGCCTCGGCCTTCATAGAATTGCCCGTGATTCAAGACCTCAAAATATGGAGACTTCACGTTTTCTTGGTCATGCAAACGTTGTTTCTTAGCGCAATTGGTAATAACTATGGGCTTGGGGATATCATATTTTGCAGCAAAATAATCTGCTGCAGCATTACTGACACATACCACCAAATCCACACGCTTTATTATCCATGATTCTACGAAAGACCAGAAAAGTTTCTTTAGGACAGCAGAGGCCAAACCGAAATTGTCCGTATATACTTCATGGGTATCAAAGACTATCTTGCACTTCCAGCTTCTTGTCGCAATATAGGCAGCAAGAAGTGCGTCCAAATCATTCGCGTGAATTATGTCAGGCTTGCATGCTGCTATTTCCTTTGCAAGAGACCTACATACAGATATCTCTTTGAGTACTGTATTGATCTTATTTTGAAATCGCTTATACTTATCCTTAATTTTGACTATTCTCACAGAAGCCGGAATACGTTCTATTTCTGCGGCATTATACCTATTGTCCTCCTCTCCGATAACATATACATCGAAATCAGCCTTGACATACTCGTCTATTTGCTTGATTACACGAGGATCATACCAAACTGAATTCCGGACGACATCACAAACCTTAATCTTCATTACGTATCAATCTTATAAAGTCATCAATATTTCTAAAACATGAAGCGTTTTCCTTTAGCCACGCATCATCCTTTGTCCACCATTTTATGCTCAACAATTCTTCAATAACATCCTGAGAAAATCTGTACTTGATTATCTTGGCAGGAACTCCCCCAACAATTGCATAAGGTGGAACATCCTTGGCAACAACAGCCCCCATGGCCACAATTGCTCCATCACCAATAGTCACCCCTCCTTTTATTTTAACATCCTCTCCTATCCACACATCATTACCTATAATAACCGAACGACCATTGATAGTTAGTTCCTCGTCAAAATGGTTTTCTGAAACATACGTTTGATTTGTTTGTCCAAGTGTGCTAAAAAACACTGGTGATGTAGAAACAAATGTATGAGAAGGATGATTAAATCTAATTACCTTGATATTTCTAGCCAGACTGCAAAAAGAGCCAATAACAGAATTGGGTAAATCGCAATTACTATCTATATAGGTATTCCTGCCTATCATTGAACTTGATATGCATGTACCTTGATGAATAACATTATTTCCTCCAAACTGGGTCTTATCGTTAAATATAACACCATTGTGCAAAGTTATATGTTTTGGAAGAAACATTCTCTTAAATGTACGCCAAATCTCTTTATGAAACTCCATTTGTCATTATATATCTTTATTTATTTCATGCAGGTTTTACTTCCTCTTTAGTGTCGCCACTATTTTTCGCTGCTCGTCTTTCCTTAAACCAATAAGCAATATTACCAATACCACATACAATTCCTTCAGGCACAAATCTGCCAAGGGGGAATCTACTACTTGAATAAAGAATACCGGCAAAGTAAGAAGGGTAACAATAATAGATGGTAAATATGACTCTCTGTATATACGTTTGCTATCTATATTAGGTATCCTGCTCAATGATATTTGCTTGAAGATTACAATAAAGATTGTAGCCACGATATAGCAATATAACAAACAATACGGAGGATTGCCTGCATATAAGAATATGAAACCTAAAACAATTGACAATAATCTAATGGTATTAGTTGATATCTGATAAAAGGAGATATTACCATCGGCAAAAACTATTTCCGCGAT
>JAFOCU010000077.1 GCA_017381055.1 Lachnospiraceae bacterium | reverse complement strand
GCATTACTACTTTCATAGAGCTCATTAATTTCTACCGTATATCCATCTGTCGCCTGCTCCCCATAATACACCACTATATACAAGCTATCACTGCAAATATAACTACATCTACACACACTCTTACTAAATCCCTGCAACTCCTCCATAATCTCCCCCGGAATATTCTCCTCAGACACCACCTCATACGGAATATCCCCAATTCTCTTCTTATCCACCACCTCAAACCTAATACACACCAATAGTCCAGCCAAAATCACAATCCATACAACAACTATTACAATCCTTCTACGCATCCCTTTCCCCATACACTTCATCACTCCCCCATATCCTATAAATATGTACTTCCCAGTCATTCTATGATGTTCTTTTTTATTGGCTTAATTCACCGCGTATATTGCATATTTTTTATTTTATGTCTTGTAGTTCACGGTAGCGGAGAATATTTAGATTTTCTTAATACTTTGCTCTATACCTAGTGATTTATCAACACGATGTTGAGAAAAGGCGAATAGCACCATGGACGGTGCGTATGAGCCGGTCACGTCCGTTATCAAAGCTAACCTCAAAGTATTTAGAAAATCAAATATACGCAGCATGTGAACAGCAAGATATAAAATAAAAATATGCCAATCCCCAACGTGAATTAAGCCAACAAAAAAGAGCTATCACAGATAGCTCTTTCGTACATATTTATAGGATCCTAAAATTAATGGAAATCATCCTCATCCATATCATCGCCCATATCATCTGCTGCCATAAACTCTCTAGCAGATACACGATTCTTCTTTCTGGCTGCCTCTACCATATCTGAAAGCATTTCCTTTACATCAGAACTCTGACGAACTCTCTTAATATCAAGCTCTGGAGTTGTCTTATCAGAAGAACAAATATGAATTGTTCCAAGACCCCAAAGTCTCTCTCCGAAACTTCTCTTTAAAGTAACGTCCATAATTCTATAAAGTCTTATTTCTTCCTCATTGAGGCTAAAAAGACCTGTTGAAACTATAAGCTTATCGTCTGTTAATCTGTATCTTGTAAATGACCATGGAAGACCAAAGATTGTTCTCTTTCTATCCTTCCACTTTACCTCATGCTTTTCTACTGGTAAATTGCTCTTGCCCATATTATCCTCCTATAACATTGCGTTAATCATTTCGATAACCTTTTCACCTAAGTCAGCTGACTTCTTGTTTGCATCCTCTAATGATGTTCCCTTTACACCATAGTAGAACTTAACCTTTGGCTCTGTACCTGAAGGTCTTACACATAACCAAGCATCATCTGTTAAATCATAGTAGATAACGTTTGACTTTGGAAGTCCTGTTGGCTTAACCTCGCCTGTTGCTAAATCCTTGATTGTATCCATCTTGTAATCTCTAGCTGAAACTACCTTATAATCACCAAACATCTCTGGTGTATTATTTCTAAGGCTCTCAAGAATCTCCTGAATCTTAGCAAGTCCTTCGATTCCCTTAAGTGTGATTGACTTAATGTCATCCTTGTAATATCCGTACTTCTCGTACATATCGATCATTGCATCCCAAAGTGTCTTACCCTGTGTCTTGTAGTAAGCAGCTGCCTCACAAAGAGCCATTGTAGCAACGATAGCATCCTTGTCTCTTGCATGTGTTCCGATAAGGCATCCGTAGCTCTCCTCGAAACCAAAGAGATATGTTCCAACACCTGTATTTTCAAAGCCTAAAATCTGCTGACCGATGAACTTAAATCCTGTAAGAACCTCGATAAGCTTAGCATCATAATACTTAGCGATTGCATCAGCCATATTTGTTGTAACGATTGTCTTAATAAGAGCACCATCTGCAGGAAGACCTGTAAGCTCCTTAATCTGGCTGATTTCATACTCAGCTAAAAGACATCCTGACATATTTCCTGTAAGTGTGATATATTCACCTGTCTTAGCATCCTTAACATATACACCAAGACGGTCTGCATCTGGATCTGTTGCTAAAACTAAATCTGCATCCTTTTCCTTAGCAAGCTTAAGAGCTAACTCAAATGCTTCCTCTGCTTCTGGATTTGGATAGCTTACTGTTGGGAAGTTTCCATCTGGAAGCTCCTGCTCAGCTACTACATATACATTCTCAAAACCAAGCTCTTCAAGAACTCTTCTTGCTGGAATGTTACCTGTACCATGAAGAGGTGTGTACACAATCTTAAGTTCCTTAGCCATTTCCTTAATAGCTTCTGGACGCTTAACCTGCTTCTTAAGCTCAGCGATATACTTATCGTCGATTTCCTTACCGATTACTTCGTAAAGACCAGCTTCCATAGCTGCTGCCTTGTCCATTGTCTTAACAGTAGCATAATCTGTTACTGCCTTAACCTCGTCCATAATTCCGCCATCGTGTGGTGGTGTAATCTGAGCGCCGTCCTCCCAGTATACCTTGTAACCATTGTACTCTGGTGGATTGTGGCTAGCTGTTATATTAATACCTGCGATACACTTAAGCTCTCTAACTGCGTATGAAAGCTCTGGTGTAGGTCTTAATGATTCAAAAATATATGCTTTAATTCCATTAGCTGCAAGACAACGAGCTGCTTCATCAGCAAACTCAGGTGACATTCTTCTAGAGTCATATGCTATAGCAACACCCTTATTAGCACCGCCAACCTTTAAGATATAATTAGCAAGTCCCTGTGTAGCCTTACGAACTGTGTATACATTCATACGGTTAACACCTGCACCAATAATACCTCTAAGTCCTGCTGTACCGAACTCAAGCTCAGTATAGAAACGCTCCTCTATTTCTTTTTCATCAGAAGCAATGCTTCTAAGCTCCGCCTTTGTCTCCTCATCAAAATAAGGGTTTGATAACCACTCATTGTAAAGTTCCTTGTAATTGCTCATATTGTCCTCCTGTTTACTATTCACCTTCAAGCATCGCTGGAAAGCTTAATATCATATCCTCTGTATCATTCGATACATCGACGGTATATGACTTAGTCACATATCCATCTCTTTTAAAAATAATAGTATGTTCACCTTCTACCTTGTCAATTGATATAGGTGAAACTCCCATATATGCCCCGTCAAAATATACTTTTGCACCTTCTGGCGCTGTTATGCATATGAGGCCATTATTGCCACCTGGATTACTTACCCCAGTTGTCTCGTCTTCTGATGTCGTATTATCACCGGTGCCGGACTCTGTACCCGTTTGTGTTGTACTATCTGATGTCTCGTCCTCGCCACTCATATTTACATTTATCGTAGAATATACTGATGAGACTGTTATCTGCTTAGTATATGCGTCGTAATTATTAGACGTTAACTTAAGCGTATGCGTTCCATATGGTATGGACAACAGCTCCGTATAATCCATCTCTACACCATCTACTGTCAATGTAGCTTCTGCATCCTCTGGAAGAACATTAAGCTTTACTGATCCATATCTTGTAACAGCCTGTTCAAAGCTTCCTAAAGACACCACTGTCTCTTGACCTCTTAAAACTTGAATCTCCTTGCTTCCTCCAACTCCATTAATAGTCGCTGTCAGGTTAAAGACTCCTTCAGGTGCAGCCAATACCATATCCTCTACGATTTTTGTTGATAATCTATCTCCTATCTCAATGATTCCTCCAACATAGTTTTCTGTGTTAGTTAATCTAACAAATCCATGTCCCTTCGTCACTGTGACAGAAAATACCTTATTCCCTATACCACGAACTGTCAATTCATCAATGCCACTTATCTCTCTGATATCCAACCCCTTACCGTTTGAATCAATAAATATATTGTCATCGTAAGAGTAAGTATCACTTCCTATGGTTATAAGTTTCTTATCGTAATCGACCATCCACCTAGTTGCCATAGTATTTTCAAAAGCATCTCCGTACTCTTGAAGTTCGATTAACTTATGTGTACCTGTTACATAACCGATTCGTGCAATCTCACCAACAGTTATCTGTTCCATCATAAGCTGATTATCATATTTACTTTTTACTACTGTGCCACCGTTGTATGTGAGTACAATTTCAGCTGTTTCTTCTAGCTTTCTTACTGTAACTTTAGAATTAACCGTGTCAATATTTGTTATAACAACAATATCTTCTTTATTATAACGTTTATCCTTATCCACTGTCTCTTCTGCTTCAATGGTCGTTGTAGCAGCATTATGCTTACCACCACTTCCTCGCTTGTTATCATTTATCAAGCTACTGATGCATATTATTACACCGATTGCTCCCACACAAGCAGCTGCAATGCTTATGTATTTCTTTTCAGACATATACATATCCTCTTTTTAATAATTAAAAAAACAAATACCACATTAAAGTATACTATAAAACATTTTTAAATAAAAGAGAGATTAAGCATTTTCTAAAAAAATTTACATTTTATGTCCATATCCTTTTAACAAACTCCATTTTTAGATGCTGTTTCCCATAAACTGCCTGCAATTTCTCTACATTTTTATCTGGAATCCATGATTTTCTGCCATTATTGTACTGGTTTAAAATCTTCCAATATTTCTCTGGATACATAAGCATAACCTTAAATACCTGCCACTCTCCCTCATCCATAGGTCTAGCTTCATTATACTTATCTATAATCTGACTTCCTAACTTCACATCCCAATCGTGTTTTTCCATAACTTTTCTTAAAAAGAAATATAAATCTTCTAACTGCAAATTAACATTAGCGTGATCAAAATTCACCACCGCCACACCTGAATCCACCATTAACACATTATGATAATTATATGCTCCATGACATATACTAAAATCCTCCAATGCTCTCTTTCTTAATTCCACATAACCTGATTCCTCTAGAGCTTCATATGCATCAACAGCATAGCTATAATACTCATCAAAATGCTTAAGGATATCGTACTCAAACTTTGTCCTCCTATTCTTATTTCTAATAAATGTTCTAACTCTTTTCAACTCCCTATTGTGTTTCTTATACTGTTCAAGAAGAGACGTCGAATTAATCTCATAACTCCTTAGCTCCTCGTCATTAATCTTATTAACTAATAAATGAAGTTTTGCCATTACATCTACAGCTTTAACTATATCTGAATTCTTTTTTATATCGCATTCCTTTCCACTAAAACACCTTTTCAAAATATACTTTGTTCCTGAAAAATCCTTACAATATAATTCTCCCTCTTTTGTTTTATATATCATATCCACATTTTCAAAACCTGCCTCTGAAATATACAAAAGTAATTTCCTCTCAAAGGCAAGTCTAGCATCTGTTCCACTATATTCAAACAATTGATAAAAGCCTTTATCCGTCCATACAAGATATGTTCCTCTACCCCTTGCTGTCCTCTCAACCACCATATCATATTGCTCTAACACCTCTAAACTATGCTCATTCACAGTTGTACCCTCCATATCCTTGGCGCTCTACTCTATCCTATGATTTTTTTCTTTAAATATACTAATTACTTTTGATTTTTTTATTGTCTAAGACCACCTATTAAGAGTATAATTAGCTTATATAGTTATATATACTTATGACTGTAGTATAACCAAATTTAATAAGACTACTAAATACATTTACTTATTTGAATATATAATCACAAGGAGATTTAACATGGAAAATCCAAGCATTATAATGCCAGACAATGTTAAAAATATAATCGAAACTCTCGAAAGCAATGGCTATGAAGCCTTTGCAGTAGGCGGTTGTGTACGAGATGCTCTTATGGGACGTAAGCCTAACGATTGGGACATAACTACTTCAGCCACACCTATGCAAGTAAAGTCCCTTTTTAGACGCACCATAGATACAGGTATAAAACACGGAACTGTAACTATCATGATAGGCAAGGAAGGCTACGAAGTAACAACCTATCGTATAGATGGCGACTATATGGATGGACGTCATCCAGACCAGGTTATCTTTACCAGCAACCTTATAGAAGATTTAAAACGACGTGATTTTACTATCAATGCTATGGCATACAATGACCGAGCAGGTATAGTAGATGCCTTTGATGGAGTGACTGATTTAGATAACAAAGTGATTCGTTGCGTTCGCGAAGCTAAGGAGCGTTTTACAGAGGATGCCTTACGTATTCTTAGAGCTCTTAGATTTAGTGCTCAGCTAGATTTTTCTATAGATGAGGACACTGCCATAGCTGTAAAAGAATTAGGGAAAAACCTTACTCTAATCAGCAAGGAAAGAATCCAAACAGAACTAGATAAGCTTATTACATCCTCTTGTCCAGACAGAATCAGACTTGTCCAATTATACGGACTTAATCCTTTTATATTTGAAGGAGCTACTGCTATAAACGAGGACAATTCCAAACTTTACGAAAACATTTCAACACTTATGAATTGCCTTCCAAGAAATCATTATTTACGCTGGGCAGCTCTTATGCATTTTGAAAAAGAACCTAGCACAGTTCTTAAAAAGCTTAAGTTTGATAATGTCACTATAAACACATGTAGCAAGCTTGTAGCTGCAGCTCACACACCATTACCAACAGACAAGCCTGGTCTTCGTCGCATGGTTGTAAAGTATGGAACTGACATATTCGATAATTACTTATTTACATATATTAAAGGTTTATCAAAAGCTTCCCTTTATGAATATGGTGATGCCAATGATATCGAAAATTTCTATAACCTCTATAAAGATATTATAGAAAATAGAGATTGTATTTCTATGAAAGATCTTGCTGTAGGTGGCGCTACACTTATTAAAGAAGGTTATGAACCAGGAAAGAAACTGGGCGCAATTCTTGATTACTTATTTAACCAAGTACTAGATGACCCTTCTCTTAATAATTTAGAGACCCTTCTTTCTCTAGCAAAAGATTATAATGCTACATTGTAGTTTTTAATACCTAGAAATAATATTTATTTCTAGGTATTACTATATCTCCCTACAATTTCACGAATAAGAACATACACTAACGGACCTACAATCATTCCAAGAAATCCAAACAATCCATAGCCTACATATATACTCAGAAGAGAAGCTATAGGCGTTATACCCATATGTTTCCCCATAAGGCGCGGCTCTAAATATTCTCTTATAAAATAACATAACAAAAACACAACAAACAAAACTGCTGCTTTATAATAACTACCCATTGCTATATAAATAACACTCCACGGCACCATTACCGCACCCACACCTATTAGTGGCAATGCATCTAATATTCCAATTATTATTCCAAGCACAATATAGTAATTATTTCCAATCATCACCAAACCAATAGCGCACACAAAAGCAACCACGGACATAATAATAAACTGTGATCGCACATAAGCCTTTACAATTCTAGATACAAGGCCCCTCATATACCTTATCTCTTTGTAAAATATATTATCTTGACTGACGTTTCTATATTTATCCATATCCCTGGTCAAAAAAAACACTGCCATTATAGTCAAAACCAAAACTATGATAATATCCACCATAGTCTTAATAGTCTTTACTGAATTGCTCATTATAGTAGGCATAACATTTTCCTGCCAATTTACCATTGCCCTAGCTGCACCATCACTTACTGTATTATATATTGTACCCTTATCCATCTTAAAAAAAGTTTCTATTCCGCCACACATATTTTTTGCAGAGTCCAAAAACACCTTCTCATATTCAGGCCACTTCTCAATAAATTTTATAGACTGCACAACTATTCCATTTACTATAAAAAATAAAATCACCCCTACTCCCAGCAATGAAAAACAAAGAGTTAATATGGTAGCCGCAGTTTTATGAAAATTTAACTTATTTACAAGAAACCTAACAATGGGACTAACCAATACTGCAATGCCATACGCCAACACAAAAGGCCATACCAAAGGAAATATATATTTAAGTGTTATATATGATGCTATAAACAAACCTCCTACAAGCATCAATGTAGTTATTTTCTTTTTAGTCGTTCTAGTCATTACAGCACCCCCTCACTTTATAATACTACCCCTATAAAAAGATATTATTCGTGTTATTCTTTATTTCATTTTCAAACAGCCATAATAATTTGCACCTGCAAATTAACTATGATATAATTTGTCTATATTATTTTGGAAAGGACACCTATATGAAGTTAGATATTTTATACGAAGACAATGATATAATTGTATGCCACAAAGCTCCTGGAGTATCTTCTCAACAAGAGCGTTCCTATGATCCAGATATGGTCAGCATGCTTATGAATCACTTTGTAAAAAATGGTGTTAAAAATCCTTATGTAGGTGTCGTACATCGTCTTGATAAGCCAGTAGCTGGTGTTATAATCTATGGCAAAACAAAAGCTGCTACACTTGCACTAAGCAAGCAGATAACAGAAAGAAAATGCACAAAAAAATACAATGCAATAATCTGTGGTAATATAAGAAATCTTGCTTCATCATCTAATGTAATTATTGAAGACAGTACATATACCTTAAATGACTATCTTTTAAGAGATGCAAAAACAAACACATCTATGGTAGTAGATATCGCAGATAAAAAATACAGCACAAACAAGGAGGTTAAAAAAAGCTCCCTTCGTTTTAATGTTATAAAAACAATCAATCTAACTGAGGATAATCCATTATATAAGGAAAATTCTCCTTTTGGTAATGTTTTATCATTAGTCGACATCGAACTTTTAACAGGTCGCCATCATCAAATTCGTGTTCAATTTTCCAATGCAGGTTTTCCTTTATGGGGTGATTTAAAGTACTCTACTTTTTCAAAGGAATGTAATCAGCGCAAAGGCGTTGCTTTATGTTCATATTCATTAACTATTACTCATCCAACAACAAAAAAAGAGATGACCTTCTCGGTCATCCCTTCTAATAGTATATTTAAAAATATTTAAAGGTACTTCTTTAAGTCTTCTACCTTATCAAGCTTCTCCCATGGTAAGTCTAAATCATTACGTCCAAAATGTCCGTATGAAGATGTCTGCTTGTAAATTGGTCTTCTTAAATCAAGCATCTTAATGATACCTGCTGGACGTAAGTCGAAGTTCTCTCTGATGATATCAACGAGTTTCTCCTCACTAAGCTTTCCTGTTCCAAATGTATCTACCATAATAGATGTCGGATATGCAACACCGATTGCATATGAAAGCTGAATCTCACACTTGTCAGCAAGTCCTGCTGCTACAAGGTTCTTCGCTACATATCTAGCTGCATATGCTGCTGAACGGTCTACCTTTGTACAATCCTTACCAGAGAATGCACCACCGCCGTGACGAGCATAGCCACCGTATGTATCTACGATAATCTTTCTTCCTGTAAGTCCTGAATCACCATTTGGTCCGCCGATTACGAATCTTCCTGTTGGGTTGATAAAGAACTTTGTACTATCTGTAATAAGTTCCTGTGGAAGAACTGGATCAAATACATACTTCTTGATATCTGCATGAATCTGCTCCTGTGTAACATCCTTATCATGCTGTGTTGATAATACAACTGCATTTAAGCCAACTGGCTTACCAGCCTCATCATACTCAACTGTTACCTGTGTCTTACCATCCGGACGAAGATATGGAAGTGTACCATTCTTTCTTACCTCTGTAAGCTTTCTTGCAAGCTTGTGAGCTAAGGCGATTGGATATGGCATATACTCCTCTGTTTCATTTGAAGCAAAACCAAACATCATACCCTGATCACCAGCTCCTATAGCATCAAGCTCTGTATCAGTCATAGTATTTTCCTTTGCTTCAAGAGCCTTATCAACTCCCATTGCAATATCTGTAGACTGCTTGTCCAATGTTACAAACACTGAACATGTATCAGCATCAAATCCCATAGAAGAATCAGTATAACCAATCTCTCTTACTGTATCTCTTACGATACTAGCTATATCAACATTTGCCTTAGTTGTGATTTCACCCATAACTAAAACCATACCAGTTGTTGTACATGTCTCACATGCAACACGGCTCATTGGGTCCTGTGCCATAAGGGCATCTAACACAGCGTCAGACACAGCATCACAGATTTTATCTGGATGTCCTTCAGTAACTGATTCAGATGTAAATAATCTCTTTTCCATTTGTCTTTCTCCTTTTTTAATTATATTGTTTGTTTTTTATCAAAATGTATTTATACATTTATTATTAAAAAAGTCCCTACACACTTTTGTGAGGGACTCGACTTCAAGGTATCAAATCCTCTTATTGTTCGACTTTCGCTCAGGTTGGCACCTTCCTTACGGGGTTGCCGGGCTTCACAGATCCTTGTATCTCCACCACTCTGAATAAGAGAAAAATTATTTAATTAACCAACTTTAAGCTTGAACTTCTGAATCTCCTTGTCAGATGATGTAAGCTCAATCTGCGCACCAAGCTTCTGAAGCTTCTTCTCAAGCATCTCGTATCCACGCTTAATATAGTGAACACTCTCAATAGTTGTAAAGCCTTTTGCAGCAATACCTGCTATAACAAGGGCTGCACCAGCTCTTAAATCTAATGCATTAACCTCAGCACCTGTGAATTCCTTAATTCCTTCGAATACTGCAATATTACTTTCAACCTTAATAGATGCACCCATCTTTGTAAGCTCATCTACATACTTAAATCTATTTTCAAATAAATTCTCTGTAACTGTACTTGTTCCATCAGCAAGAGCAAGTGCTACCGCCATCTGTGGCTGCATATCTGTTGGGAATCCTGGATAAGGCAATGTTCTTACATGTGTAGGCTTGATAACCTCATTACCTTTAACTCTAACAGAATCATCATATTCCTCTACAGTTGCTCCAATCTCATAAAGCTTAGCTGTGATAGCCTCTAAATGCTTAGGAATAACATTCTTTACTAAGATATCACCCTTTGTAATAGCTGCTGCTAACATAAATGTTCCAGCTTCAATCTGATCTGGAATAACTGAATATTCAGTTCCGTGGAGCTTTTCAACACCCTTTATACGGATTACATCAGTTCCAGCTCCCTTTATATTAGCACCCATGCTGTTAAGCATATTTGCAATATCTACTACATGTGGTTCCTTAGCAACATTCTCTAACACTGTATTTCCTTTTGCTAACGCTGCTGCAAGCATAACATTTATAGTAGCTCCAACAGAAACGACATCAAAGAATATATGATTACCAGTTAATTCCTCAGCGTTTGCAATAATCATTCCATGTTCTATCTTTATCTCTGCACCAAGGGCCTTAAATCCCTTTAAATGCTGATCAATAGGTCTGCTTCCGATATTACATCCACCTGGTAATGGTACTTCTGCTCTCTTAAACTTGCCAAGAAATGCTCCAAGTAAATAATATGACGCTCTAATCTTCTTAATATACTCATTATCTGCTTTTGTAGATGTTATAGTACCACCATTAATCTTTACAGAATGACGACTGTCACGAACTACGTTTGCGCCCACTTCTGATATCGCATCAATCAATACATTAATGTCACTAACATCTGGAAGATTATCAATAGCTACTGGTTCATCTGCCATAACTGCTGCCGCAAGAATACCTAAAGCTGCATTCTTTGCACCACTGATTTCTACTTCACCAACCAATGGTGTTCCACCTTTTATAATGTATCTCTCCATCATACACCTCAATTTTTCAATTGTACTGTTATTAATATATATATAAACGTTACATTTTATGTCACAAATTTATGCATGGAAGTTTTTCTTCCTATTTATGGGCACAAAAATACCCATATCATATTCATTATAGTACAAGCATTTATATTTGTAAACCTATATTTTTATCATATATAATACAATTCTCGCCTTTTTTACTTATTTAATCTTCTCTAGCAATTTGGAAATAGTTTCTCTAACGCTGCTACATCCGCTTTCATCCACAATTATATCTGCATATTTTTCATACAACGGAACTCTCTCTTCATAAAGGTCTTTCAATGTCTGACCTTCTTTCATGGCCACACCCCTTGCAGCTAAATCTCCCAATCTATTTGCAATTGTTTCATAATCAGATTTTAAATATACAACCGCTCCTATTTCCTTAAAATGCTCCATGGCATCATGGCCATACACCGCACTTCCTCCCGTTGCAACGATACACTTTTCACATTCTATACTAGCATTAATTCTATTTTCCACAGAAATAAATCCTTCTAAACCTCTTTCAGAAATTATTTCATGTAAAAGTTTACCCTCTTTTTCCTGTATAACTAAATCCGAATCAAGAAATCTATATCCTAAAATCTTTGCCAATATAACTCCTACACTACTTTTCCCAACCCCTGGCATTCCTATTAATATAATATTATTCTTTTTCATATTCATTCACTCCATACCGACAAAATAACTTTTTATATTTGAAACTATAACACCCTTGACTTACCACTGTCAACTTATGCACTAACTAACATAAGACAAAATATTTTATGCCACATTTTAGTTTACTATATTTGACATTTCTATATAAAAGGCTTATAATATAGACTAGTTTTTTGTGCTCTTATGCACGAAAGGAAAGGAGCTCTTATGAGAGGAGAACCAAGAAAAGAAGACTTAATAAATATTCCTAATGTCTTGTGCTACATAAGAATTTTACTAGTTCCTGTCTTCGTCATCCTATTCTTAAAGGAAATGTACTGGCAGTCAGGTATAGTTATCATGGTAGCTACTGCTACTGATGTAGTAGATGGTTGGATTGCAAGACACTTTAATATGATTACAGATTGGGGTAAATTTATCGACCCACTTGCAGATAAATTGATGCAATTTGCTATGCTTATCATGGCAATTTTCAAGAATCCATGGATTTCTATCTTAGTTGCCATCTTTGCTATAAAGGAAGCAGTTATGTTGGCAGTAGGTTTATATATATACCACAAGGGTAATAATTTAAATGGCGCTATGTGGTGCGGAAAACTTGCTACAGTAGTGTTGGATGCATGTTTATTTTTTCTTATAATCCTTCCAACAAAATACACAAGACATTCAAACGTATTTATATTAATCGCTTTATCAGCAGGATTTTTGATACTATCATTTGTTATATACATGAGAGAATACTTCAAAATGTATAAAGAAATGAAAGCCGATGGCACTATACAGCCAAAGGAAAAACAAAACAATAAATAAAAATAAAAGCTGACATACTAGGTATCACTCCAGTATGTCAGCCTTTTTTATGTTTATAACTATTTTTTGCTTTTATTTACTTTTACAGATTTTGCTTTTGTCTTTTTATCTGTTTTCTTTTTGATGCTATATCCAAAAGTTCCAAGCTTTTCTCCCATACTGTGATATTCACCATGAGAATATACAATTAGGTCTGCCTTTGATAAATCAAACTTGCCCTTTTCATCCATATATTTTTCATCAGCATGCACAGTCAAAACCTTTGCCACAAACATATGATGTGAACCTAGCTCATCTATGCGTTCAACTTTACACTCGATATTTACAGGACTTTCCTTAATCATAGGAACATTAACATTTACAGCTGGTTCTTTTGTAAGATTACATTCCTTAAACTTATCTACATCTCTTCCAGACTTTACGCCACAGTAATCAGTTGCATATGTAAGTTCTCTTGTAGTTAAGTTAATTACAAACTCTCCCGTTTCCTTTATCATATTATATGAATGTCTCTCAGGACGAACAGAAATATATGCCATCGCTGGATTAGTACAGATAGTTCCTGTCCATGCCACAGTTATAATATTATCATTTCCTTCCTTATCTCTGCAGCTAACCATAACAGCAGGCAAAGGATATATCATATTTCCAGCCTTCCAAACTTGCTTTGCCATTCTATTTCTTTTCCTCTACTTCTTCCTTCTTGCTATAATCGATACAATCCATATTTAATGTGCTACACATCCATTGATCTCCATCACAAACATATTCCATGGTAATAGTACTTCTAGTTTCTCCCTCATACCTTTCTCTTGCACCACTAGCTATATTTCTTGCGCCACGTGCTTTGAATGTACAAGTAAAATCTATTGATACTAACGCCTTATTTGGATAACTATATTCTATCTTATAATTGTCAAATCCTGTAATACTAAGAGAATTAAGAGTTGAACCATCCTCTGGCTGAATAGCCGCAAGTATCTTTTCATAAGTTGCAGTAAACACAGCTTTAGTTTCTTCATTATTTAACATATACGGTTCTAGGCCAGTTAATGTTGTTTCCTCAAATACATTTTTATACATTAATTGAATTACATTTTCACTACAAGTTTGAATATATGTCTGAACGCCCTCTGCAATATTAAAAGATGCAGTGTCGACTACATACTCACAACCATTTTCATTCCACGAAACAACTGCCTCATTAACCTCAAGCATTTCCTGCTTTGCATAAATAGTATGGTCTCCCTTAAACATTCTAGGAATCTCGTATTCTAACATATCCGTAGCACTATTATATCCAATTCTAGAATTATCTACTGTCAATTCCACTCCATCTACATATATAGCAAAACCCTGTGGTGCAACAATTTTACATTTTTTGATAATAAACTTACTTATATCAAGTTTCCACTCATTAAAGAAAAGATATTTTTTATTAGGCTTTTTTAGCATAACAAAACTACAATCTACCTTGTTACCCTCTGAATCCTTATAATAGGAATCAACAATTGCCTTACCATCTTTCTTCTCTATATCCCCTAACTGCATTGTAGTTTTATCTACGTATCCATATTTCACACTAGCCATCTGTTCAAAGAAATACTCATTGATGAAAGCATCATCCTTCATCTCTGCATAATTATATAGAGCTTTCCAATTATTTTCTTTATAATAATCATATGCTTCTTCCACATACTTCTTAGTTCCATTTGTTTTAACCAAACCAAGTCCAATACCCACACATCCCGCTAGCAATAAAAGTCCTAACGATCCTCCAAGCTGCTTTAAGGACGCTTTTCTCTTCTTAAAAAATTCTAATATCTTCAAAATAAAAACTCCTTTTAACAAATCATCTATATTGAAAGTATACTACATTTCCTCTGTTTATCAATAGATTTATTCAAGTTCTTGTACATTACAATAATTTAATGTATACTTAGTTAAGCAAACTTTTAATAACCAATGAAAGGATTATTTTATGGATAAGAAATTAGAATTTAATGAAGCCTTAAGCGCACTTATAGAATATGCAACTGTTAATGGCAACGAAATCACTTTAGAAATTATTCACACATATTTCGATGATATTCTTGATAGCGAAGATAAATTTGAGGCTGTATTTAAGTACCTTATAGATAATAAAATTAAAATTACTGACTTAGATATGAGCAAATATACTTCAAAGGATAGCTGTCACTCATGTGATGGCGAAGCCTCTTCTGGGGAACATCACGACCACCACCACAGTGACTCTACTGAGGAGGAAAAAATGTTCCTTGAAATGTACATGAAAGAATTAAACGAAGTTCCTGTTCTCTCTCCAGAAGAAAAGGCTATTCTTATTGAAAAGGGTTGCCGCGGTGACAAAACTGCCTTTACAAATCTTGTAGAAGCTTATCTTCCAACAGTTCTCGATTATGTTGACCGTTTTATGGGACAAGGTGTGAGACGTGGTGATCTTATTCAGGAAGGTAATTTAGGTCTTATCGAAGGTATTATGAATTATGATCACTCATTAGACTTTGATACATTTGTAGGTGTATATATTGAGAAGGCTATGAAAGATGCTATTAATGAAGAATTATCTGTTAACCGTATTGCATCTCATGCAGCTGACAGAGCTAACGCTATCAGCGATGCTACAACAGAATTAGCTCAAAAGCTTGGTCGTGAAGCAACTCTTGAAGAACTTTGCGAATATATGTCTTTATCAGAAGATGAAGTTCGTGATGTTATGAAGATGTCTATTGATGCTATGACCATTACAACAAACGCACAAGATAATGAATAATCAAAATAACTATTAATAATTAAATAAAAGACACTAAAAAAACGACACTCTGCTTACTTGTTTAAAAAAGCAACTTGTCGTTTTTTTATTCTTTGTGTTCTATAATATAACAAAGCAATTTATCTTTTTAATCTTCACCTATATCTGAATCTTTTTTACTCAATTCTTGAATTTCATGATATATACGCTGCATCTTCTCATCTGTATCACAGATAGTATCAGCACACTCTTTTAACTGTTTAGAAATACGTTCTGCATCAGGTACACCTCTTTTATATTTTACCTGGTGCTCTAATGATGCCCAAAAATCCATGGCTATAGTTCTTATCTGAACCTCCACCTTCATAGGAAGCTTTTTATCTGATAAGAAAACCGGAACCTCAACAATTAAGTGAAGTGAACGATAACCATTTCCCTTTGGCTCCTTAATGTAATCCTTAACCTCTAACACCTCTATATCATCCTGACGCATAAACATCTCTGCCACATCATAGATATCTTCTATAAAAGAACATATAACCCTGACACCAGCTACATCACTAAGATTTTCCCATACGCTCTCAACAGTTGATGGATAGCCTTTTCTTTCAAGCTTCTCCAAAATACTTCTAGGACTCTTTACTCTTGAACTAACTGTTTCAATTGGATTTCTCTTTGTCTTCATAGCAAGCTCATCATTTAGAATTTCAAGCTTTGTCTGAATCTCCTTTATTGCACATCTGTTATATAAAAATAACTCCTGCATTTTTTCTGCTTGCTCAAATAATTCCTCTGGAATCTGAGCAATAGGAGTACTCTCCATATGCTTTCTTTGTAATCCTTTGTTCATTAAAATTATCCTCCCTTATCCTCTATATGATAGAAAAAGGCTACGATTTATATCGCAGCCTTTTATATGTTCTTTTAATTTTTATACAAAACTCTTAACCTTATTGTAAATGCTCTTAGCATCTAATCCGTACTTCTCAATAAGCTTTAAAGCTGGACCAGACTCACCAAACACATCATTTACACCAATCTTCATAACTGGTGTTGGCGCCTTCTCGCTTAAGCAATCACAAACAGCACTTCCAAGACCACCAATTACTGAATGTTCTTCAACAGTTACTACCTTACCTGTTGCTTTAGCTGCTGCCACTACAAGTTCCTCATCTAATGGCTTGATTGTATGTATATTAATAACCTTTGCAGAAATTCCATCTGCCTCAAGCATCTTAGCTGCCTCAAGTGTTTCTGATACACAAAGACCTGTTGCAATAATTGTCACATCAGTTCCTTCCTTAAGTGTAACACCCTTACCAAGCTCAAACTTGTAATCAGCATTATCATTTATAACAGGCACTGCAAGACGACCAAATCTTAAGTATACTGGACCATCATGCTCAATAGCTGCCTTAACTGCTGCTCTAGCTTCCACATCGTCTGCTGGATTGATAACTACCATACCTGGAATAGTTCTCATAAGAGCTATATCCTCATTACACTGATGTGTAGCACCATCCTCACCTACTGAAATACCAGCATGTGTTGCACCAATCTTTACATTTAAATGTGGGTATCCAACTGAATTACGAATCTGCTCAAATGCTCTTCCTGCTGCGAACATTGCAAATGAACTAGCAAATGGAATCTTGCCTGTTGAAGCAAGTCCTGCTGCAATACCAACCATATTGCACTCTGCGATACCACAATCTATATGACGCTCCGGGAAAGCTTTCTGAAAGATAATAGTCTTTGTAGCTTCTGCTAAATCTGCATCTAATACTACGATATTCTCGTTTTCCTTAGCACATTCTACAAGTGCATTACCGTAACTATCTCTAGTTGCTATCTTTACTACTTCTGACATAATGCTTCACCTGCTTTCTCTAAATCTGCCATTGCCACTGCATACTCCTCATCGTTAGGAGCCTTACCATGCCATCCAGCCTTATTCTCCATAAATGAAACGCCCTTACCCTTTACACTCTTAAGAACGATAGCTACTGGCATACCCTTTACACCCTTAGCTTCATCAAATGCTGCCTTAAGCGCATCAAAATCATGAGCATCTACATTATCAATTACATGGAAATTAAAAGCCTTAAACTTATCACCAATTGGATATGGAGAACATACCTCATCGATGCTACCATCGATCTGTAAGCCATTGTTATCTATCATAACTACAAGATTGTCAAGGTTTCTATAACCAGCAAACATAGCTGCCTCCCATACCTGACCTTCCTGAATCTCTCCATCACCAAGAAGTGTATATACTCTATATAAATCACCACTAAGCTTAGCTGAAAGGGCCATTCCTACTGCTGCTGAGATACCCTGTCCAAGTGAACCAGAAGACATATCAACACCTGGAATGTGCTTCATATCAGGATGACCCTGTAAATATGAACCAATATGACGAAGTGTCTTTAAATCTTCTACTGGGAAGAATCCCTTATGAGCAAGTGCGGAATAAAGTCCTGGAGCTGTATGACCCTTAGAAAGTACAAATCTATCTCTGTCTGCCTTCTTTGGATCCTTAGGATCAATATTCATCTCTTCAAAATAAAGATATGTAAAAACATCTGCTGCCGAAAGTGATCCACCTGGATGACCAGCTTTAGCACTATGTACTGCAGTTACTATGCCCTTACGAATCTCGTTGGCGGTTTTCTGAAGCTCTAATTTGTTCATTTTGCTGCCTCCTAAATATTTTAATCAAGGTGATTATAACACCCTAAACAGCAAATGTCTATTAGTATTCTTGTAAATATTCCCTTATTCCATCCACTATTGTTTTGGCTATTTTGTCTTGATATGTATCGTCACTAAGTAGCTTAGCTTCATCTTCATTTGACAAAAATCCACACTCTACGATTACGGCAGGACATTCCACATTCGTAATAAGAAAATAATTATCATTAGCTTTTTCTACTCTGCCCTTATTTTCGTCAGCCAATTCCTTTACCAAGCAACCTTGTATTTTATTTGCCAACGTCTTTCCCTTTTCCGATTTCTCGTAATAGAAAACTTGGGCACCTTTTACATTGGATGAGATATAGCTATTCTGATGAATACTTATTAATAAATCAGGCGATGCCTCTTCTACAATTTCTATTCGTTTCTTCATATCAGCTCTTTTTTTATGGGTATCACTTTCTTTATAATTCCCAGTGTCATCACTTCTTGTAAGCACAACCGTAGCCTTCAACGTCTCATCTTTTTCTAATACTTCCTTTAGCTTTAATACAATCTGAAGATTAATATCCTTTTCTAACTGTCCATTAACTCCCACTTTACCTGGGTCTATTCCCCCATGTCCTGCGTCCAAAACAATTACTATTTCTTCCTTATTATTTTCTTTGTTACTTTTTTCATCTTGGCTACTATGCTGTTTATTTGTTTTTTTATCCTTATTAACCAAACCAAAAAACCGAGTAACTGAAAACACCGCTGCCAACAACACCACCGACATAATTATCATAAGCCGCTTATTTTTATCCATATAAGTCACATCCACATAATGCTCCTTATATTTTATTCTCTCAGCCTCCTTAATATACATAAGATTCTTTTGAAAACTTTCTTATATGATAAAAAGATTGCATCTTACATAAACAAGATGCAATCTCTTCTATATCTACTACTATTAAATTTACTTATTTCAAATAAGCTCCTATAGCTTCCCAAGCTTCCTTCGAATCAAGACCTAGTTTCCAACAAGCCACACCTGCTATGTTATTTTCCTTCATAACATTAAGCTTCGCTGTCAATGATTCCTTATCCTCGAGCCAAACTCTTGCTAAGCTTCCTTCTGCTGTATAATACTCTCCATAATTCTGACCTAAATCCTCAAGCCATCTTACCGAGCCACCATTATCTTTAATAAACTTCTCTGCTGCTCCCATTCCTACAGCTCTACTACTTAATGCATAATCTCCAACCATAGGATCCTCAACAATAATTGAGCCATCTGGTGCATTTTCTAGAGAATCCTCATACCATACTCTTGTGTAAAATGGTATTGCATTAATAACTCTTGATGCAGGAACCGATTCCAATGTGTCATTAATTCCCTTGGTAACAAATGGTAATGACGCTACACTTCCCGCTGTTCCACATGTAGCCCAATGCTCATCATATCCCATTATTATAAGATAATCAGAAGCTAAACCTACCGATTCTCTATCATAATACTGATTGCTTTCTGATGGAACATACATATCTACTGATAATACCAATCCAGCCTTCTCACATTCAATAGCAAGCTCTCTAATAAACTGAACGTATCCATGAGCGGCTGTTTTTCGTATCATTTCGAAATCCACGTTTATTCCATCCATACCACAGTTATTTGCTTCTTCAATTATATTATTAATAAGTGTTCTTCTAGAAGTAGTATTTGTGACAACTTTATTTACGTAGTAATTACCCTCTTCATCATAATTAAAATCACTAATTAAACCCCATACCTGCAAACCATTATTATGAGCCTTTTTCACATAACTTGATGTTGCAAGTGAACTTATAGCACCATAATCATCTATTAACTTAAACCACGTTGGTGAGATAACATTTAAACCTTCTGTCCCATTTATTACACTGGACAACGAGTTAGTTCCAGCATCTGATTCCATCTGATGCCAACCTAAGCAAACTTTTTCATCCATACTGATATATTCATACTTATCAGTATCCATCCAACCCTGTTTCTTCTGAATTGGCTCTAATGTCCCTTCAGATAACTTACTGCTCTCTATATAGCCCATAAGTCCGTCTTCAGCACATACAAGAATACGATCATCATTTTCTTCTATAATAACAAGTTTATCGCCTTTCTTTATATCCTTAACTATCTCATCTCTTTTACTAAGTCCACTTCTTAACTTTGTATCTGACTTTGCTGTAGCTACATTAACACTCTCTGCAGTATAGAAAACTAATCTTGAAGGCTCATCAAAACTAGCTCCATCAACAGCACTATTCATAAGCTTAATATAATCAAAGCTTATATATACCTCTTCATTAACCACAGTAACTATCTTTGATGGATTATTCTTTACCACACCATCTTCTGTATACTCAACTGCATCCACCTTCGCGTCATATATATGCTTCGATGTAGCATATGTAAGAAGCTGTTCACTCTCATCCCAATAATAATTTTTATCAAGACTAGCCCTTACTAACTCATATGGCAAATAATAAGTTTCTCCATCCTTATAACCAACTTCCTTTGCCTCTCCATCTATTATAATAGCCACGCCATCATTACCATTGATATTAGTAATGTTCAAATAAATATCTAAATCCGCATACTCCTCATTTTCCTTTTGAGTACAACCAATTACACTTACGCAAGTAATCGTCGCAGCTAAAACTAACAATTTCTTTCTTATATTCTTAAAGCTAAACACGTTTATACCTCCTAGTTTTTGTACCAGGTAATTATACCAAAATTTAATAGGCTATGCAAACCCCTTTGCATAGCCCGAGTACTTCTTCTTATTTTTATTTTTTCTATAAATCCGTTTATATAACCTTTTTATTTATTCAATCGTAAATCCAGAGCATCTCCTTTCTTTTGTAATTTTTTATCTTATTTTATTAATTTAATAATTATTTAAACCCGTTCTCCTTTCATCATTTTTAGTAATATTATGCCAACGATTGTGATGAATTAAATATGGTTGCATAATCTTTAATCGCTATTTTTGCAAGGTCTGATTCATAAATGTAATTAAATTCTCTTCCAATTGAATACGTCTATTATAAAGTTGCTCTGTATCATCAAAATATTGACCATACGCACTTAAAACAAACAAATTAATTGGATACTCTGTCAGACCGTTTTCTTGTTTCTTATCATATGAGGATAAATACAAAAACGCTCCCTCATATACTTCTACATCTGTTCTTGCTGAAGAAAGCATATGTAGCTCCTTTTCATCAAGATACATATAAAAACCTTTATCTGTTATATATGTTATAGTTTTTTGGGCTAATACTATATAGTCCTCACCATTTGGAAATCTTATTCGGACGTCTAGAAATTTATCAATTTCTTGCTCATCCCCTACCATTACATAATCTATATAGTACTCTTTACTATCGCTTATATATTCAGTAGTCTTTTCTTCTTGCTCCATAGGCAAAGATTGAAGGCTAGAATGAGTTTCCTGCACTGACTTGCCCTCATTCTTATCCCTATTTCCAAATACCACTAATCCTATTATAGCTATAACTACTATCACACTTATAACAACTAGAGCCAAAACCATAGGCTGCTTTTTCTTTTTTTTATGAATTAATGTCATCATCTTTTTCTAAAACAAGGCTTCAAAGAATTCAATTAAACCTATATGGATAATAAATGGATTATCAATAAATGGCCTCTTAATCATATGCAAACCAGTATCCTTCTTATGTCTATTAACAGTCTTCTTATCACCATTAACAACCCAAAGCCAGGTATCACTTCCACCTACTTCTTGAGCCATATTACTAAACTCCGTATACATATGAAAATTCCACGGTTCAAGAGAACCCATAACCACCTTATAGGTACATCGAGCAAACTCGCCAAGACCTACCTTTTCTGCTCCAAAATCAACTACCACAATGTGATAATCCTCATTATACAGAGCCGATAAAGAAGCTGTCCCCTTAGGGTAATATGTACATCCGTTATGCTTTATGACTAAATCATCTCCCAGATACTCATTCATCCTCACAAATGTTCTTTTACTGCCATACTCATATATGGCTATCCTTTTTCTATTTATTCCAGACAAATAATTAGCCATAGCCACTGCCATTGTTGTTACACCACACCCTGGAACTGCACCTATAATTCCTATGCTTATGGTTCTATCCTTGTTTTGAAAATCTCTTAAATAGCCCCGTTTTTTTCTTATCTTTTTCACCTCCTTGTCCTATATTTCCAAGAGCCTTTATAAGCTCTTCTAAATACTCTTCCGTCACTTTGTCACAACAGAATACATCTTCAATATAAGGCACCTTATTCCCTACACATCCTAGAGAACGCCACAAGGTCATACATACTTGTTCATGCAAAGAATTAGCTAGAATTATTATTTTTTTTACAGAATATTCCTGACTATTATCTAAGTATGTTTTACATACCTCTATGGTTGATATCAACTGCCATGGTTTTGTCTCCGCCACAACAATAAGAACATCACCCATCTTTTCATTTATTAACTTATCTCCATGATCCCTTATGATAATATTACATGGATGCTCAAGAATTATTTGCGGACCATAATCTGGTTTCAATAGCATATTTTTATTCTTATGAAAATATCCACCACTATACTTTAACTTATAATAACTAGATAAATTTCTTATATGATTACTGCTATTGCATTCTTCAAAAATAACTCTTTTCTCATCCTTTGCTAATTTACTAGCAAGGGCCAAACCGATAGATGTAACTCCGCAATTTGCTTTTGTTCCAACCAACGAAATAGTAAGAGGTTTATTTCCATCGCTATACTTAATGTCTTGATTTGTTAGATCACTTAGATTATCAGCAATCATATATACCCTAGAAAATCGATTCGACATATCCTCTGATATACATTGCCTAACAATCATTTTATATTTTCCTGAGATTTCATTGGGAAATTCCAAAGAACCTGCACTTATATGACTACTGCTCCTTCCAGTAACCATAAAATAAAGAACTGCACCTATTCCATATATATCTGTTCTCTCATCGAGACCTTCATATCTATATTGCTCCGGCGCCGCATAACCCGGCGTACCAAGTAATATATTTCTTTTTCCAGTTTCATCCAAATAATATGAATTTCCAAAATCAACTAAAAAAATATTATCCTTATTTATAAGAATATTTTTAGGTTGAATATCTAAAAATAAAATGGGTACAGGCTTTTGACTGTGCAAATAAGATATTATTTCACATAGTTTTATTCCTATATCAACTGCTTGTTTCTCTCCCAACAGTCCTCTTTCCCTTATATAATCCATCAAATTAGGCGCATCAATATACTCTTCTACAATATAAAACGCACTTTCATCTTCGTATTGGTCATATATAATTGGAATGTTGGGATGTTTAACAGTCTTTAAAATATTAATCTCGGAATAAAAACTATTTTGACGTATAGATTTTTTGAGAATCTTCTTAATAATTCGTCTGGCGGACATATTGATATGCTCAACCAGATATACCGTGGCGTTTTCGGACTCATAAACGATACGCTCCACGCGATATTTTTCAAATAATATAACTTGTACGGTTGACTCCTTCCGACACATCATATAACTAGAAAAACCTCTTTAGCAATTATAACCATTTCTTCTAAATATTTCAAGACATTTTTACTTTTTATACAGATAACTCTTTACACGATAGCTGGCTTTAGGGTATACTGTAAATAGTAGTTATATAGTAGCTACTATATCCAAAGCAAAGAAAAACAAAGAGGTCTTTATATGAAAATTGAAAAAATCAATGACAATCAAATAAAGTGTACTTTGAATAGATCTGATTTAGCTTCAAGACAGATAAAGCTTAGCGAATTAGCGTATGGAACAGAGAAGGCAAAAAGTCTCTTCCGTGATATGATGCAACAAGCATCTGTGGAGTTTGGATTTGAGGCAGAGGATATTCCTCTTATGATAGAAGCTATCCCTGTTTCTGGCGATTGCATCGTTCTTGTTATTACAAAGGTGGAGGATCCAGAGGAGCTTGATACTAGATTTTCAAGATTTGCTCCTTCTATGGATGAGATTGATTCAGATGAGTCCCCTGACGAAGAATCAACTGTATCTCAGACACCATCCACAAGTGATTTACTAGATTTATTTAATCACTTAAAGCAAGAGCTTAAGAATGCCGTAGATGGTACAGGAGATAACTTTATACCATTTTCACACGCTTTAGCTAAGAAGAAACAGGACGCTAATAGCTCGACTACAACTAAGGCTACTAAGAAAACATCTTCTGAAAAGGAAAATGCCCCTAAGCATTTACTTAAGATTTTCTCTTTCACTAGCCTAGATTCACTAATAGATGTTTCATGTCGCGTACGCGAGATGTATAACGGTGCTAACTCATTATACAAGTGTGAAGAAAATAATCTTTACTATCTTGTAGTAAACAAAGGTCAAAGTAGCATTGATGATTTCAACAAGGTTTGCAATATTCTTACTGAGTACGGCTCACTTGAGAGATCAACAAGTGCAAATGAAGCTTACTTCAAAGAACACTTTAAGAAAATTATCGCCAAGAAAGCTTTACAGAAGCTTGCTATGGCTGATATTAATCAATAACATTAAAAGGAGATTATTTACTATGCAGATTACAAAGGATATGCTTATCGGACAGATCGTTACAGGAGACGAGAGAACAATTCCTGTTTTATTAGATGCAGGTATGCACTGCCTTGGTTGCCCATCAGCTCAGAGCGAGTCTTTAGCAGACGCTTGTATGGTACACGGTATCGAGGTAGATGAGCTTGTTGAGAAGCTCAATGCAGCTTTAAACTAATTAAAGCTGGTCTTAATTATCACAAAAAATAAAAGGTGTTCGAGTAAATCTCGAGCACCTTTTTTATTAAATCATTATTTATTTGATATAATTACTCTCCAAGAACCATATATCTCATTCCATTATTATTGTATATATTCTCAAGCTCATAATATCCCATATCAAATTCTTCCCCTGTTGCAAGGTCTGTCATATATACTGTATGAACTGAACCAGAATATCCATTATATCCATCTATACATACTAAACCATGTCCATCAACCATTGTAAACACTGGCATTCTCTTTGTAACATAATAAAACAATGTATCATAGGTAGCCTTTGAAATATCTAAAGTTGATCCTTCCCATTTTGCCACTGTATTGGCATAACTGTCATATCCCTGACCCACCATATATTTCATATCTATTCCTACTGCATTGACCTTACCGGCCCTTGCCCATACATAATCACCATTTCCATTAATAACTACACCTTGGCTATCATGAGCCTTATTTATAGCCTCTGATATTTTTTCTGTAACCAATGTAAGATTTCCGTCAGCATATACATATAGATTTTTATCTTCTGTCTCATCCTTTACCATTTCGAAAGAATTTCCTTGTATAAACTCAATTTCCTTAGGATACATTTTTTCAAGCTTACTATCTGCAGTAACTGTATAAGCAAATTCTAAAATAACCTCTGTCTTCTTAAGCTCTGTTGCAATATTTGTTATCTCTATAAGTGGCTTTGCTCCGACATTTTTATTAATAAACTGGTCCGATTCAGCCTCAACAAAAGTTCCCCCTTCATTTCTTGTAAGTCTAGCAAGCTTTAGCATATTTCCGCTTATTTCCACGTCATATACATATACATTTTCCTTCTGATATGACTCTATATCTTCCTTAGACTCAAGAACAACATTTAATTTATACATAGGGAAAATAGTCTCCCCCGCCTCTAATGTATATACATCATTTTTCTTTGCTGTTCCATATATAAGATCATGCTCTATAAAGCCCACAACCTTAATATACTCATCAGCATCAGCACTGATTACATAATCATCGCCTGTCTTTATATTGATAACTCGAATAGACTCTGCACCATTAACTAATGAATTTTCGTGCCATGCGATTATATTTTTATCCTCACTGATTACATAGTTACCTCTCTTAAGTCCAGTAACCAGCTGAACGTATTCGTTACTATCAAATGTAACTGTATATATAGAATCTCCAAGCATCATATATAACAAGCTATCATCCTTTATATACGCAAACTTTCCCATAGATTCCTTTAATATATAATATGGCTTTGTGGATGGAACAAAGGCAAGCTCTGTCACCACATCATTTTCTCTTTCATACTTATAGAGCGCAGTTCCGACCTTTCCTTCATGACCACCTCTATTCATATAACCATATACTAGGAACAATATGTTTCCATCATTATCTGTAGATATAATCTCAATTGCATTTTCATCAAATACATCTCGAATATCATTATCGCTACCACTTTCAAACGAGAATACATTTATTATCTCATTTTTTTTCATATCCATAACCCAAAGGTTTCGCTCCTTAACAAAGCTCACAAAATTTC
>JAFOCU010000076.1 GCA_017381055.1 Lachnospiraceae bacterium | reverse complement strand
AATGAATTACGCCTCGGGCAATGAAATCGCAGCTATAGCTATAAAGCAAATCGGCTATGATTTGATGGGATATTATCCTATTACACCATCTACTCAGATTGCAGAAAATCTTGATATTATGCGGGCTAATGGTGAGATGGACATGGTGATGATAGCTGCGGAGGGTGAACATAGTGCGGCAGGCATATGCTATGGAGCCTCAGTAGCTGGAGGTCGCGTAGTTAACGCTACTAGCGCCAATGGCTTACTATATGCAATCGAGCAGATGCCTGTGCAGTCGGGTACTAGATATCCTATGGTTATGAACGTGGTGTGTAGAACAGTGTCTGGACCATTGTCTATAAAGGGAGACCATAGCGATATAATGTATATGTTAAATGCCGGTTGGCCTATTTTATTTGCTAGTACAGTTCAGCAGGTATATGACTTTAACATAATAGCTCTAAAGCTAGCAGAGACAGTGCGACTTCCAGTAGTTGTAGCATATGATGGATTTTTTACAAGCCATCAAAAATGTCGTTGCTATACATTTGAAAATGATGATGAAGTAAAGAGTTATGTAGGTGAGAGAAAGGACGAATATCCATTTTTAGATTTGGAACATCCCACAACAGTTGGTTCTTATATGAATGAACCAGATGTGATAAATAATAGATATCAGCTTCATCAGGCAATGGAAAAGGTAAATAGTGTGATAGATGGATTATTCGAGGAATATAAGAATATATCAGGTCGAGGATATGGTAAGGTGGAGGGTGTAGGCTGTGAGGATGCAGAAACAATACTTATACTTTTAGGTTCATCATATGATACGTCTATAGAGGCAATAGATGAAATGAGAAAAGAAGGTAAAAAGGTAGGAGTGGCAACACTTCATATGTTACGTCCATTTCCAGGAAAAGAGTTGATGGGGTTAGTAGAAAAAGCTAAAAATATCCTAGTAGCAGACAGGCAGGATAGCTACGGCGCAAATGGAGGAAATCTATCCCTAGAGGTGCGCGCTTCATTACAAAGATATGGAAGCATGGTTAATGTAAAGAGCTTGGTGTATGGTTTAGGCGGAAAAGACTTCTTTAAGGATGATGCTAAGGAAATGCTAATGTGGGCGGAGGATTCGTCAAAGCCAGACTTTGAGTATTATGGAGTGACAGAAGGAAGTTTGGAGAAGGTTGATGAACCATTATTTGCTCCTATTACAAGAGAGAAAACCGCTATTGGCGCAACAAAGGTAGAGATAGATGGAGAAAATGTAAAGGTCACAGGAGGAAACTTAAATGCTGTCACAGCAATGCCAGGACGTATAGCACCAGGCCACGGAGCTTGCCCAGGCTGTGGAATACCAGTAAATCTAAATCTACTACTTAGGGGAATAGAAGACCCAGTAGTGTTCTTATTTCAAACAGGGTGCGCAATGATAGTAACCACAGCATATCCTAGAACAAGTTTTAAGGTTCCTTATGTTCATAATCTATTTCAAAATGGTGCGGCTACATTAAGTGGAGTAGCAGAAATATGTTATAGAAAGCAACAAAAAGGAGAAATACCGCCAGGAGATATAGTATTTGTGATGGTTACAGGAGATGGTGGAATGGATATAGGCATGGGAAGTGCATTGGGAACAGCATTGCGCGGTCATAGATTATTAATCTTTGAATATGATAACGGCGGTTATATGAATACAGGCTATCAATATTCATATTCCACACCTTTAGGTGCTAGAAGTTCTACATCACACATTGGAAAAGACCAAAAAGGTAAGACATTTCTTCATAAAGATATGCCAAGAATAATGGCAGCTACAGGTATGCCATATGTGGCAACAGTTGCAGAATCAAATCCAACAGATTTTATAAAGAAGGCAGCAAAGGCAGCACATTACGCAAAAACAACGGGAACTGCATATATAAAAGCAATATCAGCCTGTCCATTAAATTGGAATGATAAACCGGCAACAGAGAGAAAGGTAATCGAAGCAGCGGTGAATTCATGTTATTTTCCATTATATGAAGTGGAAAATGGTGTGGCAAAGCTATCATATGATCCCCAAAAGGCAGGAAAGAAGATACCGGTAATAGAGTGGTTGGCTATGATGGGAAGAACAAAGCATTTACAGAAAGAGGAGTACAGAGAGGTAGTAGAGAGGATACAGAAGGAAGTGGACGAGAGGTATGAGGAGTTGAAGAAATTAGAGAAAATGTAGGGATTAAAAGCATTTTGACAGTGTGTAGAGATTGCTGTCAAAGTGCTTTGTTTTTTTGTTGGCATAATTTTATGTTGAGTTTGACTTTAATACAGTATTAAGGTAAAATTGTATATAGATTTTTGATTGTGATAAACAAGAGAATATAGAAATAAAAGTATTAATGTTACTTGGAGGAAAATATGAGTGAATTATTTATATCAGAAGTGAAACCAGGAATGAGACTTGAACAGGCAATCGTTATGCCGGATGGAAAGACATTATTAAGTTCAGGTACTATTCTTAGTATTAAAAATATAGAAAAATTACATGAGTTAAATATAAAGTTAATTAATATTGCGGACAGATATACACATCTTATTACACCTATAGATAAGATGCAGACTCAGCTGGTAGAAGACTTTACAAGAATGTTGAGACAAATAGCTCCTAATAGTCCAGAAGCTAATAAAAGTGATGAAGTAGTAAAGGTAGCAAATATGCTAGAAAAAATCATTCTTAAAATTGCTAAAAATGAAACGGTACTTGAATTTATGGTAGAGCTTCGAATTATTGATAAAGTTAAATTGTATGATCATAGTGTTCATACTGCCGTGCTTGCAGGGCTTGTGGCAGGAAGTATGGGTCTTGATATGGAAAATATCTTATGTGCTGTTACAGGAGGCTTGCTTCACAATATTGGTGTAGCAGAGATGCCGACACTACTTAATATTAAAGAGATGACACCGCCACAACAAACATTATGGCGCGAGCATCCAACTTATGGATATTATTTTGCTATTCAGAAGAATATATCAAGAACGATAGCTAACTGCATACAGTATCACCATGAAAGATATGACGGTACCGGATATCCAAAGGGAATTAAAGGAGAAGAAATTCCATTGTTGGCAAGAATCATTAGTATATGTGCTAAGTATTCTGCGGCAATTACATATGAAAATATATCTCCGTATATGGCAGTAGAAGAAATATATGGCGCCAGCGGAATATATTATGATCCAGAAGTGGTAAAAGCGTTTGTTAATAATATACCTATATATCCACTTGGGGTTATGGTTAGATTATCAACAAAGGAAGTTGGTATTGTATCTAATATTAGAAAGAATAAAGGACCACGACCAATTATAAAGGTTTATTATAATAGAGTTAATAGACCGATAACAGAGGATAAAATAATTGATCTGGGAGTGGAACGAACTATATTTATTGAAGAGATATTGTAGTGGATGTTGAAGTTGAGATGTGGTTAATCTGCATAAAATTAGTTTGGGCAAAAATTGCCTATACTGAAAATGTAAACTGCTAGATTTGTACTGTATAATTATTAAGGTGTAAAAAATGCACGTTATTATCTAGTTGTCGTAAAGAAAGATGCCTTGGACGGATAGGCCAGGGCACTTTTTTGTATCCACATACAATATACCACCTGCTATGCAGGTGTGTTCCCAGACAGCTTTAGCTTCAAGTAAAAAACCTCCAGTGCTATAATAAGTAAAGGTTCGCCAACCGTACTTAATAGCAAAGGAGGTATCCAAATGGACAATAACAGTTTATCACATACGAAATGGACTTGCAAATATCATATTGTATTTGCGCCAAAGTTCAGAAGAAAAGTGATATATAAGCAAATAAGGCAAGATGTGGCACATATATTAAGCGAATTATGTAAAAGGAAAGGTATAGAGATCATTGCAGCAGAGTGTATGCCAGACCATATACATATGTTTGTGAGTATACCACCAAAGTATAGTGTGTCAGAAATAATGGGATATTTGAAAGGAAAAAGTTCGCTAATGATATTCGATAGGCATGCGAATTTAAAGTACAAGTATGGAAACCGGCATTTCTGGTGTAGAGGATATTTTGTGGATACAGTAGGTAAAAATGCAAAGAAAATAGAAGAGTATGTACGAAATCAATTACAAGAAGATTTAGAATACGATCAAATGTCGTTAAAAGAGTACATTGACCCGTTTACGGGTGAGCCAGTAAATAAGGCATAAAAAAAGCCCCTTTAAGGGGCTGCCTGTGATAGCAGTGCGGCTGGCGAACTCTTCAAAGCTCTTTAGAGCCAGCAGGTACCACAGGCTTATAGCCGCAGAGCAAACCACCAGCTGAGCTGGTGGTAATGATTGTATTTGGGAACGATTTAAGGGACTATGATAGTTGTAAAATTCTAAATGTAAACAATATAGTTGAGGCAAAGTCATACGATTTAAGTGAGAAAGGAGATATTTATGAATATAGAATTAACTATAGAATATGAAATATTTGAAGATGAAGGTATAAGAGTTTTATCTGTGGTGGATAAGAAAAAGGATGAAGTATTGAATATGTTTCATGATGATGAGGCAGAAAAAATTTATGGAATTCTTGTTAATATGGAGTAGTAAAGATTTTGTTTTTGTATATGATATAATCGTTTGTTGTCGAATTGGATTTATGAAAATTGTAAAAATATAGATGTATATGTTATAATTTTGTTTAAATGATTAAATTGCCACGGCAGCAAGTTGCTTTTTGGGAAAAGGCTAGGAAAATCAAGGGTTGTGGGAGTTTAGAAGAGGATTTTTATACCAGATTTATGACAGGAAATTAAGGATTTGGGGCTGTGACATGGCGGAAGAAAATATAGATAAGATTTATGTTGTGCATTTGAATAAAATGATGTATTATAAAGATAGAAAAGCAAGCTGTTCATAAAATTGCTAGTTGACTGGTAAGAAGAAACGTGATAAACTTGCTTGGCAAGAAAGTTAATAAATTATATGTTTTGTGCATATATTAACTATAGTTCTTTAGCTTACGGGCGGAGAACTACTTGGCTGATGAAGTTTGTGTGAGTGATACCAAATGCAAATGGAGGTCTTCGCGTTGGTTTAGGCGTTGAGCCAACAGAGAAGCTTTTTTGTTTGTGTTGATGGCGTGTAGGGGAACAGCCGTTTTTTGTTGTGTTGATGGGGGAGAGAGGAACAGCCGCGTTTTGAGTCAGGGGTGAATTTGAGTGCTGTGAAGTATT
>JAFOCU010000075.1 GCA_017381055.1 Lachnospiraceae bacterium | reverse complement strand
GGAATGATAACAAGAGTTGCTCCCATTCTTATTGATGAATATATATCCTTTACAGATACATCAAAATCAAATGGCGCCTGATTTCCTATTATATCCATCTCGCTAAAATCAAATAAACCTGTAAATACTCTTATAAAATCTATTACACTTCTGTGACTTACCACAACGCCCTTTGGCACGCCTGTCGAGCCTGATGTAAAATTAGCATACAACGGATCAGTGTCTATAGCCTTGCTTCTAATATCCTCTAAAGCCACCTCATCTATAGCTGCTTTCTTTAAATCTTCTATTAATAATATCTTATCTTCTGAGATAAGTTCCTTCGCTCTGTCTAAATGTTCCTCATCTGTAATAATATATTCTGCATTAAGAACTGACTGTACCTGATTAAGTCTAACCTCAGGTAACTCTGGATTAAACGATACATAGAAACAACCTGCATATACTATTCCAAAAAATGTGCTTAATGTATCTATACCCTTATCTGCTAACACAGCTACTGGCTTTCTCATGCCTACATACTTAGACACCTCACTACCGATAGCCTTACTTCTTAATACTAATTCATCATATGTAACTGCGCCCATTTCATCTATGACTGCTATTTTATTTCTATACTTATCTTGGCTATCCTCAAGCCACTGAAGCACATTGTACATTTCCATTCCTCCTAATCACTTATCCCCAATTATATTATTCTAAAATAAATAAAGCTGTAGCGCAGAAATGCTACAGCGTAAAATACCTCTCTTATAACCCTTCATTTCCCTTCTATACCCGCAAGCATACTATCACATTTTTAGACAAAATGCAACATTTTTATCCTAAATTCAAGTTTTTTGGTACGTATATACTACTTTAAAAGACTAGGTCAAATCTGCAGAATCTAAAATTATCGTAAATGGACCATCATTTAAAAGTTGCACCTTCATATCTGCCCCAAAGATACCCACCTTAACATTTTCCACCTCTTTTTTACACTGTTCAATTATGTATTCATACATCTCTTCTGCCATCTGCGGATTTCCTGCCTTAGTAAATGATGGACGATTCCCCTTTTTACAATCTGCGTATAAAGTAAACTGTGAAACCAAAAGCAAGCTTCCGCCTACATCAGCTAATGCAAGGTTTGTCTTACCATTCTCATCTTCAAATATTCGCATACCTATTAGCTTCTTTATCATTTTATCTGCTATTTCTTTCGTATCATCTTCTGACACCCCAATAAGCACAAGAAATCCTTTATCAATTTCACCTGTCACGTTGCCATCTACTGTTACACTTGCATTTGTTACTCTCTGTATTACAAATCTCATATATAACCTCCATATGTCATTTAATTTCCATATTGTATCATTTTTTATCAAACTTTGCTACACCACTGATTTTTATTATTTTTAACACAGTTTTTTCACAATTTGGTAGTAAGTTATTATATGTTGATGTATTCTATCATCGTATACATATTTAATATTAATAAAAGGGAGAGAACTACTATGATAAAAATAATATCTGATAGTACCTGCGATTTAACTAAAGACCTTTTAGAAGAATATGATATTTCCATTCTTCCTCTTCATGTTATACTTGGCGAAAAAGATTTACTTGACGGCGTTACTATTACACCTGATGAAATATACGAATGGGCAGACGCAAACAAAACAACACCTAAAACTTCAGCTCCTTCCATCGAGGATGCTATAGAATTAATCAAGCCTTATGTAGATAATGGTGATGAGATAATATATTTTTCTATCTCAAAAGAAATGTCCACTTCTATAAATGTAATAAATCTTGCCGCTGATGAACTTGAAGCGACTGATAGAATACACGTTATCGATTCTGCCAACCTTTCAACAGGTGTAGGCCTTTTAGTTTTAGAGGCAGCTACTATGGCAAGAGAAGGTATGAATGCTAACGATATAGTAGCCAAAATCGAAGAATTAAAGCCTCTTGTTCGAGCTAGCTTCGTTGTTGATACATTAACATACCTTCATAGAGGCGGACGTTGTAGCTCCGTAGCAGCCTTAGCTGGTGGTGTATTAAAGCTTCATCCAAAAATCGTTGTTGAAGATGGT
>JAFOCU010000074.1 GCA_017381055.1 Lachnospiraceae bacterium | reverse complement strand
TTGAATTTCGTATTCTTAGAAAGTCTATACAGAAGTGTTTTAGATTTTGCTTCTGTAAATTCCTTATTTTCTAGAAATTCTACCCATATATCACTATCTTCATAGTGGCTTATATTATTAAGCTGCATATTTTCTACGATCTGAGAAAGTCCAAAATCTTCTAGTATTTCAGAATATAGTCCGTTTGTATTAGATAAAAATATAACTCGTACTGGTGGAAGTCCTTCTAGCTCTCTGTTTCTGTTTATTGATTCATACATATTAAGCCACAAAGCGCCCTGATCTTTTCGAATTATAGTTCCTTCTTCAGGCATAAATTCATCAAATACAATAGTATCCACATCTGAAAAGTCTATACCTCTAGCATTATGGAATGTAGATAGCGCCATAAGGTAGCCTAAAAACTTCTCATTTTCAGTTTTAGGGTTATTAATAAAAGTATAGTTATCTTCTATGCGTTTTATAATAGAGTGTCCTAAATCGGGGAATTTGGCTTCTATAGGGCTTGTTAATCCTTTAGCTGCTAACTTTCTTGTAATAGTTTCAGTATCTCTAAGCCATATAAATTTATGTTTATCAGGATCTGATATAGCATTTTCTAATCTATGCTTTAAGATAGAGAAAGTTTTACCAGTACCACGCCCGCCAAATAATAAATTTACATGGTGTAGTAATTCATCTGTAATATCAAGATACAAACCATCTTTTGGAATTTCCATAATTAAACCTCCAAAAATGGATCATATAAAGCTTCTGTAGTATGATAACCGCAAAGAAAAGCTCTATACCATTTTAAATGATAGTCTAGTATTAAAATGCTGCTATCAAATTTTTTCAGACATCCCTTACACTGGCATAAACCTAGATATTTTTTAATTTTTCTTAGTTTCATTTAAACACCTCGTATTGTAACTTGTTTATATAATGCATTAGTGTCGCTTTTCTTTTCATATATTGGATGTACTGAAATCACTTTATAATTACTTATTGATTCTTTAAGCATATATGTGTGTGAAACTGATGCTATTATATTTTTATTATCATCTAATACAAGAAACCGATATTTTGTATCTTGACTATCTTCAGATAAAAGTTCATTTAATGTCATTTAAATATCTCTCCAACTGTTATTGAATATAAGTTGCAAAATCAGGTAAGGCATTTTCTTCATGTATTCGAAGTAATGATTCTAATGCTTCTTCTGAAGCTTTTTTAATGTTTTCTTTTGATTTCATTGTTACAATATCTCCTATACTCATAAAATTTTCTTGTAAGCTGGGAAAAATCGCCTCCAGCTTCGTTAAAGTCCTGGAGTAATACTATTAAAAGAGCTTCAAACTGTTTATTATTTTGTACGTGAAGCTCAGTACTAATAGAAGCTCCTGAATATGTAATATTATCAATCTTGGCTTTAATATAAAGATTTTCTTTTGTACTAGTCATAGTGTACCTCCATTTTTTCCGCATATTGTTGTAACAGATAATCATAATCACTAGACAAACCCAGTGTATAGCTAGTAGGATACATAGCAATATTAGAAGCATACATAATTTGTTTCCCATCAACCTCATAATATTTAACCTCTGTTAGATCATTGTAGCAGCTGGTTGTTTTGATTCCATGAAATACATAACCCTTTTCAATGTCAAAGGGTGTTAATATCTCGTTATTTGCACAACTTTCGTGTAGCTTTTCTTTACCCTTCTTTTTGTTTACTCCAGATATTGTAATTTTTATATCCTTCTTTTTCTTAAGTCTGTACATATACTTTTTAGCTCCGAAGGTTTTAAATTTTAAAGCTATACCTTCATCAGTAAATACTCCCATATGTACACGTTTTCCGTTATAGTCTACATAAGCTCCATCTTTTTCAGCTTCAGTTATTTTACGTTCGTTTAGCTTTTCAAAATCAGCTTCATGATCTTCAGGATTTAAAAATTTAACACTGTCTGTATCGCAGTAAACTACATCAGATATATTAGGATTATTTTTGTTAATACATAAGTCGATAGCTTCTTGCAATGATTGGCGTGCATATGCGGTACAATATACACCTACTTGGTAAGATAAAAAGCTTGAAAAGCTATCATAATATTTATCCAGCATTATTTGTTCATCTGCTACTTCATCATGCCAGTAGCCATCCTGGTCCAGGAAGCCTTCTACTATAGATTTTGTTTTTTCATCAAATTTATAATCAGGTTTACAAGGATTAGTCACGTGCATACCATAAACACCATTAACCATGTTCTTAGCTTTAGCGCACTGATACGCTTTATCTTCATCATAGTTAGGGTCATTTTCATCTTGCTTTAAGGTTGTTTTATTATAGAAAAACTCTAAAATTTTTGCTCTAAGCTCTTTAGGGATTTTCTTCTTTTTAGCAACTTTTGCCCTGATTATTTTCGTATTTTCTTCATCCCACTTGTACTGAGATTTTATTATGTTAAAATCTACTTCTGTAATAATCATAGAGCAACCGTAACAAGATAACACTCTACCATTATCTACTTTGCCAAATTTTGCTTTTTTCTTTTCAGGCTTTTTTTCATCATCAGGATCATAAAACTGAAGTTTTTGACATTTAGAAGTAGATATATAAGGAACTGGAGTAGCATTTGGATTTTTAAGTTCAAGATGTTTAAAAGCTATTTCAAATACTACTGCCCATTTATCAGGATGATTAATATAATAGTCAAATTCTTTCTTTGTGTACGGCTCTAGATCAAAGAATTTTGTAGGGAATTTTTTTGTTTCAAGTTCAAAGGGGTAGCTGCTTGTTATATCCCTTTGCCCTACATTTTTTACCATCTTATTAGCATACATTTTGTTTGCATGGGTATTACCTCCACGAAAAGCTTCATGTAGCATTAAAAAAGTTTCTTTATCTAATCTTTCACGTAAAAATCTATATCGGTTTGATTTATTAGAAGTAACTGCTTTTCTACATGCCTTCCTGACATATCCAGTACTAGTAAGCGGTAAATTATTAATATCTCTATTAGTACAATCATCAATTCTATGTTGTATCGCCATATGAAGTCCTACTACATCATTTTTACAGTAGGTATATTCTTCAGGAGAAATTTCTGTCCAGGGGTATCTTATTTTCAGATAGTCCATATTTGTTTTACGATATTCTTCAGGTACACCTTCAAACTCCATAAATTTTTCAAGGCTCATGTTAGATAAAAAATAACTACACCTGAATACGATCTGATCAGTTTCAGCTGATATAATTTTACGTTTATCAGTACAAAGTATCTTTTCAAATTTAAAAAAGTCCTTAATAAATTGAAACTCGTAACTTAGATTATGAACAAATACAACAACTTTATAAGGACTTTCATCTTTATTATATTCAGCTATTAACTGAAGCCTTTTAATGACCTCCTGAAGGCTTCTAACCTGTATATAGTCAACTCCATCATAAAACTGACCGCTCCATATAAATCCATGTCTTACAGGATCTCCTTTTACAATATCAGTTATAATAGTAGTTGTTTCTATATCAAATGTGTAAAACTTATCACGCCTTAAGTGTGTTCGCTCCATTATGATAAGCTCCTTTGAGATTGAAACCAGTTGTTAAAATCGCTCATGCCATAATCTTTATTTTTAAGCAGCTTATACATTTTAGAAGCCATTTCCTTGTAGCCTACTTCGTACACTCCATCAATAACATCTTTTACATCATCTGAGTCGAAGGCTACACCATTAATATCAAGCTGGTCATACATTTTCCATAACAAGCTTTCAGGGTCTTTAGCTGATAACTCAAATTCGCTCATTTCTTTATCCCATCTGACAATATCATAAGCGTCTTCTATATCAGCTGAATAAGCCAGTAATTCTTCTTCAGTCATATTTTCAAGATAACGTGTACCAGCTTTAGCAAAACCCGCCTGAGTCATTCTGTCATATTCTATTAAATCTCCAGTTATAGCCAGTCCCTGAGGCGTTAACTTATCAGCGTTTAGTACTCTCGAATAAGCTTTATTAAAGCTTCTGATTTGCTTTTGAACCATTTTAACGTTAGGATTCATAATTTAACCTCCCCAATACATTAAATTACTTAAACCTAGCAAGATAAGCGTCTAGAGCTTTGTTTATTATTTCGTTCTGTGAAAGCTCCTTCTCTTTTGATACCTTCTCTAATTTTTCATTCTGTTCTACAGTGATTAGTACCGCTTTTCTCACTGATCTTAATTTAATTGCCATTATTCTTAATCTCCTTTAATCCAAATATTACTTTACTTCCTGAATACATCTCGATATCTATTCCTCTAAAATTTTGTAGAAAAGAAATCTTTGTCTTATCTTTTTTATCTACCATTTTAAGAAGTGCAAAAAGTTCAGCTGGAAAGTATATTATTAGATTTGCTTCGCCTATAGATAAAATCATGTTTTTATGGATTCTATAAAAATGATCTAATATATCAAAGGCGTATTCAAAACTTTCTTTGTAAGATACATTATTCATAAAATTAACTCCTAAAAGCTATTAACTGAAAAAGATACTACATCTTCAAATACATAGCTTCGACAACTTTCATCTTTTCCTACAAGTTGCTTAGTACTACAATCATAATCTATACCAGCAAAATTATTACCTCTACTAATTTCTATGGTACCATCTTCTTGTTTAATAATCATATCGACTACTACCATTGTAACCTCCAAAATAGGCTGCTACTACTTAAGTAATAGCAGCCATATACTTAAGTATTTATTTAGTAGCTTCCTTAATCTCTGCTACTTCATCTTCCTCTAACCAGTCAGGAGAGTAGCAAGTCTTTCCGTGGCTTTCATATGACCTGATTCTAAACCATACTTTACCAGCTTTAATATCAGCTATATCTTCTTCATCCTTCATAATTTCTCTTACTTCTTCTTCCATATGTGAAGGAAGGTTAACTAACTTATCTGCTAAGATAGCTACTACAGAAGCTCCATACTCTTTAAGCTCTTTTTCAGTCTTATTTGAATTTACGAAAACTCCGCAAAGCTGATAAGCTGCGTTTTCTCCGTCTTTTTCAAATAGATCCTGAAGCTTAAAGTATTCAAAATCTTTTGTGTCGATACCCCACTGGATACCACCCTTTTTGTGTTTGCTTGCAAAACTCATGTGCAAGTACCTCCTTTTGATAATTAATAAAATAGTCTTGTAAGTTACCCTACAAGACTATTATACACATGTTCATTTACATGTACAATATGAAATTTTAATAGTCGAAAATGCTCCAGCTTACTCTGATAAATATTACTTTAACTAAGCTCTCTTATTGTTACAGTTGGTCCAGTAAAGTTTTCACTAGCAAAATAAATTTGCATACCCTTTCTAACAAATAATGTTATACTACTTCCGTATGTACCATCACCACGAGCGGAAATCAATTCATTACCATTTTCATCATTTACCTGAATACGTTCATTGTTCACTGAACGTGAATGAATTGTTAAATAACCGTCGTAAGGGACAGTATATAAATGTGAGGCATCAGTATAATTAGAAGCACTAATGTTTGTTAATGCTTCAACTGTATGCTTAGATAAAGCTGCATTTATTGCACCAATAGCTCCAGTAACAGTACCATCTCCAATAGCACTTATGGAAGTAGTTCCCATAAGGTTATCAAGATCTGTAATAGCTTGCTTAGCAGTATCCATATCTGAATCTTTTGCATAATATGAAGGAAGCTCTCCACCTAAGCGCTCTGAGTCACTAGCTACGTTTGAGCCAGTTACAAAAATTGTCATAGCTGATTCATCAGAATTTAATGCTGCTATGATAACTGCTCCTGTTACATAAGCATTTGTAGCAAGTGTACCACCCGAAGGAGTAGAAGCTGCTACTACATTACCATCTACAGTAAATGTATCTCCAGCAGTAAAATTAGCAGTTGCTATCCACTTTAAAATTTTACCATCTGCGTTAGTTCTTGAAATAGCATGTACTCCAAGACTTGTTACTTCTGTACAGTTTGTAAAAGCCTGATTTTCAACACCCTTAAGGATACTATCAAGACTACTCCAGTTTGGAATTAATTGTGTAAGCAAGTTAACCAGATCAGTACCTTCAGGCAAATTAAAATTATAATTTGTTGACTGATTCATAATATTACCTCCTATGGATTAATAAATGAATTACCCTTAACTGCAAGCTCTGTATATGTCATATTTAAAGCTGCAAGTGCAGCATATGATATAGTAGAATTTGCAAGCTCTGTGTAAGTGATTGGATTTTCAAGATGAAGCTGAGCTAAAGTATCAAACATTTCCTGAACAGTTACACGCTCTCCAGTAAAGTAGTTAATTACTCTGACATTAACAACACCTTCAGCAATCTTTTCCATGATATACTCATTATTTTGCTCAATCTTAAGATCAGTAAGAGCATTAACACCAATGATAGCAGCTCTCATATCTTCTTCAAAAGCGTTAATTCTGTTAACTAATCTGTTAATTGAGTTATCGACTGCACGAGTAAAAGTATCGTACTGTTCTTGTAGGGCTGCTACTTCTTCATCAAAGTAGTTACGTAAATCTACTACTTGCTGACTAAGATCTGCAAATTCCCTTCGAATATCAGCCATTTCTTCATCTACATATTCTTTTGTAGCTTTAAGAGCAGCTTCCAATACTCTTGCTTCCAATTCATCAAGAGACTGATCTAACTCTTTTACCTTATTGATTATCCAGTCAAGGTTAATCATTTCTCCGTTTTGTACTGGATATTTAATATTCCAAGGTATCATATAATTAACCTCCCTTTGTTAATCATAAATACATATGCACATTTCAGTAGCAAATACTTCAGCTACCATCTGATAGATGTTTGTTTTCCAAATATCATATTCAGCTGCAAGCATTTCCTGAGACATTGTTACGCCCTGATTACCGAAGCGCTTTTCAGTTCTAGTATTTGAAGTAGTACCATTAGTATAAGAAGAAGTATTCACATGGTTAGAGTGTTCATCCTTAATAGAATTTTTAAAAGCCTCACTATCATAAGCAGCTTTTAATTCTATATCAGTACCTGAAGAATTAACTCCTCCTTGTTGATCTAAATTTGAGCTTCCATTTTCAGTATAAGTAGCTTCTACTTCAAGATTGTATAAAGCGTTATACTCAAAATTGTAAGCCTTAAGCCATCTATCAAAATTGTGATACCACTTTTTAGACCATGATCCTATCATTTGAGCTAAAAATATAGGCTCTGTATAGATAACTGAAAATTCGCTACACTGTCTTATAATCTCAGTGATAACAACATCTTTATCATATCCTTCAGGAAGCTCCATTTGATCCCATATGTGACCTTCGGTAAACTCATTTAATCCAGCTATAGTTAATTTACTAAGCATTGTAGTTTACCTCCTTCCCAGCTTCCCTTGCTCCAGTAGCTCCAGTATCATATTTAGTAAATTCTACAGACAATTTTCCTTCAAGCTCTGGAAATACTTCTATAGTTTTACTGATAGATAACTTAAGACGCTCTAGCATTTTGGTAGAACGTGCTACTGTATCAGCTGAATTTGATTCTACTTCATTTGAAATAAGTCGTTCTGCTTTATCTATAGGATTATTAGGGATTCCTATTTCTTCATCAAATGCAGCAAGTAACCTTCTATAATCTGCCATAAGCTTATCAGTAATATAGTTTTTACCTACCTCTAAATCTACGACATTAAAAGGATCTTCTTTTGTAAGATTAGCAGCCGATACTTTTTGAGATTTATCTGTTACTTTCTTGATTTTCTCATTATCGTATACAATCAAAGGCTTTCCTGAATTTCTTTGATCAAATACTGCTTTTAGTGTAGCAGCTGCTGCTGGAGATGAAGCACCTACGATATAAGCAAACCTACTGTTCATAAGTGACTGATCTACAGTAGATAAAAGTACTGCTAATTTATCTGCGTAGAAATCAACTATATGAAGTACTCCTGTATAGTTGTGAGTTAATTTTATAAGTCCAGCTCCAATATAAATTCCTTCAGGAGCGGGCATATAAAAGTAAGGATTAGCAGTCATTATTTTCGTAGGTTGGTATTGTACGCCTACACCTGTTAAAGTAGCTTTAGCTGGAATAATTCCGTATTTTTGATTTGAAGTTTTTGCGTATTTGTTTGTATCAAATACACCTACAAAACCATCTGCAAAGAGATTAAATTCAAACATGTCCTTCTCCCAGTAATCAGGAACTTTAAAATTGAATCTCGAGCATAATCTTTCATACAGACTATTCCAGCTATAAAAATATGCTTCAGAAGTATAACAAACATCATCAGGGACTTTTGTACCACGTATTAAATTCAGATTATTACTGTATAATGGTACTCCCATATGATTACCTCCTGATTAATCCAAGCAAAGTACTACAAAGTTTTCAGTCTGATCATTGTACCAGCGTGCAGTCCAGTTATACCAGTTGTTGAAATATCTACCACGTGGGTTTTCAATGCTTCTAACTCCTTCGTCAATAACTGTAATACCTAAAGCTTCATCATCAAAAAGAACACCAATAACGCCAGCACAAGTTACTGGATCATCTGTAGTATAGCAAGTACCATCTACATCCATGATATTAGCTTTTCCCTGAACTGTATCAGGACTTTCAATTGACTGCCAGTAGTTAACTCTCTCAAATCCTCCAATACTTAAGAACTGTGTGTTGTAGATTCCTGAAAGTGCTGAAGAATCCACCTGATTCATAAATGGAGAAAGCATGAAGATATTCAAATTTTCTTCAGGTGTATGTCTCATAATAGGCTTAGAAAGAGCCGCTCCATTATAAGTAGTAATATTTGCATGGAATTTAGAAGTACGTTCCTTCATGTAGTCCTTAAGAGTATTAAGTCTACCATACATCCACTTTGCAAATGGCTCAAATTCAGCAGCTGATAGATAATTAGTAATATCAATAGTTGTATTACCAGTATCTTGCTGATATTCACTAAATAGATGAATTACTCTAGATCCACCTTCATAGCAAGCAGCCATAATCATATTGTTAACAGTAATACGGCTTTCTGCTTCAATCTTCTGATTGAGCTGGTTAATAAGATTCTGAGACTGTGCAGCCATAAATGAACCAAAATCTGCTGAAGATATGAAAGCCTGACGAAGCTGATCTTCTGTAGTTGTAACTACAAGCTCCTTAATGTTTCCACCATAGAAATTAAACTGTACTGCCTTCTGCTTATTAACAAGAAATGGATCACAATCTGAAATTCCATTACCATCAGCAATCTTGAAAGCTTCATCATCTATGAAGTCAAGATCTAAAACAGTAACTTTTCTTACAATACCTCCCCAAACCTGAGAATCTCTCATAATTGAAGGATAAATAGGATTGTAAGCACGTGCAGCATAAATACTTCTAGTAAGTACCTGAGAGATAGCTTTATTAAGCTGATCATAACCAGTCTGAAGTACAGTAGAAGCTACTGCTACAAATTCAGACTCATCCACTGGAGCAAGTGAGCTTGTTCCTGTCATCTGCTCTAATACTGCATTTAAAAGAGTAGCAGACTGCGTAAATGACATTGAATTAATTGCCATAGTTAATTTACCTCCTTTTTCTTATCAGGGTTAAAAAGTTCCTTCATTACATCTGTAGCAGTAAGTTCCGTTTTTTCTGCTACAGTTTGTTTATTAACAAGCTTTGTAAAATCTTCATTAAGCTTTGTTAATTCATCCTTTTGTTTTTCGATAGTAGCTTTAGATTCTTCTAAAGCTTTTGTAGCCACCTCTAGAGCGCTTTTAAGCTCTTTTACATCTTCACTTCTAGTTTTATCTACTTCAGGTTCTTTAGGCTCATTTTCAGGCTCTTTTGGCTCATTTTCAGGGTGTTTTTTAGAAGCTTCTATCTCTGCTGCTTCTTCCATCTCTAACTCTTTAATTTCTGCAAAGCTTACACCTTGTTTCAAAAGTTGCATTTTGTCCGTAAATTTCATATATAGTTACCTCCTGACTTAATATTATCAAAATTTTCTGAAAATTCAAATTGAGATTAAAAAAGCTGCCAGTTCTTAAAGAACCAGCAGCACATACACTGAGACAGTAGATAGAGGGGATTACTCTATTTCTGTCTTATTAATTATACTATTGAAACCACTTTAAAATCAATCCTACGATATACATAGCCATTGTTTCATCTTCTTCAGGTGGTGGTGGCGTTGGTGGTGTAGGTGGTGTAGGTGGTACTACTCCTCCTATTAAATAATCATACCAGTAAGCTACGTAAGTATATATATCATCGTGCCAAGTACCACGCTCAAAATTCTTAAAAAATGCCACCGCTGCGTCATTTGCATTAGTCATTTGCTTAAAATTTTCATAACTAACTGGATAAGCACTTCCCCACGACTGAGGTACATTTAAGGCAAAATATGACATTTGAGTTGTACCATCATACCAATTTAGTCCATAATCATCAGCAAATTTTAATATTTTTGTATCTGCTGGAGTCCATTGCACAAGACCATAACCACGCTTTACAGAACCTCCATAGCCTATTTCTTGCTGCCCTGGATTTATATAGCTTTCATGCTCCATATTAGCTATAACACCTATAGCAGCCTCCTGAGTGTAGCCTAAATTATTTGTAAGTATATTAAAGATTTCTTCAGCGTTATTTGGATATGAATAGTGCCTCCCAGCATGACTAGTAATTGTATAAGTCCACATAATATTTACTCCACATATATTCCTGAATCAAGTAACTGATTAATCATATCTTTTTCAGTTGATGAAGCTCTACTACTCATAAATTGAAATCCTTCAGTTTGTACATATCCAGTAAAATCGCCAACATAAGTATTTTTAAATACCGGTACACCTATACGTCCATAAACATTAGCTTGCTGATCTGATAAATTTCTAGAAAGTACCTGACAAGTAATAGAAGTACCTAAAGCTATTGCAGCATGACCGCCTAAGCCACCGCCTCCAGCAGTATTTCCACCTAAGCCTTCAAGTGTACCACTAGCTGCTGCTGCAAGTCCGCCTCCAATACCTAAAGCTGCTGGAGCTAAAGCTCCACCTGATAATATAGTAGCAGCTCCACCTACTAATGCTGCAAGACCTCCACCTACTGCGGATGTAACTTTACCAACATTTGTATTAGAGCTTCCAATATGTAAAGCAGCTGCACCAGATCCTGAAGCAGTTTTAAAAATTATCCCTGAAGTATGTCCTACTACTTTTACATTAACTTCGCCTGAAGTATTGTTGAAAGCGTATGTAATATCAAGCTGATTATCATTTTTTGCTTCATCTGCTGAAATAGTCATATCTCCAATTAATGGAAGGAATAATTTTATTACTGAATATGGAGAAGATCTTCTCCAGTCGTTATACTTCCAGGGAATTGCAATAGAAGTAGAATCTGTACTTATAGGTGCTACTTTTGTGCCTCTGATAGGATTATTGTTATAATCTTTTGCTGGATAATTGCCTAAATATATATCTTCAGCACTTCCTAAAGTTGCTGGAATCCAGCATATAGTTATAGCGTCTTTAATACAATTAGCTGCACTACCTCCATATATAAGTTGTTTAATAGCGTCAAAGAAATCACTTACATTATCATTCCACCAAGAGTCTACGCCATCTAATAACTCACCTATATAAGCATAATTTATGTTATATATTCCATTTGTACCTTTACCAGTAAGCGATATAATTGGAGAACCTATCCCGCTGGTTAACCAGTTTGTATGTGGCAAGGTTGCAGTATTTATATTGGACGCTGATATTTCAGCAGTTACTGGAATACGTTTGTCAACTATATTAAAGGTATTAACTGAAGCATAGGAAATAATTGAAGCAGTTGCTAATATTTCAGATTTATAAGAGGCTAGATAATCTTCAGTTAAATTAATCTCCCATAATCCATTAAAATAAAGCCATCCTGAAATAAAATAGTATCTATTCCATTTAGGTATATAAGCATAATTATAAGATGTAGGCATGGAGTCTAATAAAAGAAGTGGATTTTCTACAGTACATCTATCTTTGAACTGACAATCTACTGATTTGAAAGAAACGTTAACAAGCTTTGTAGACTTGTTTCTCTTACTAAATGAATATAATCTAACCTCCATAATTAAACCTCCTTAAAGAAGCTTCTAGCAAGTGATAAAGGGCGCAAACTATTACCTATTTGATATACAGTTTTATCCCTGATCAAAGCTTTAACATTTCCTCCAGTAGCTTCATAAGCTTCTAATACTTTGATTTGATTTTTATTTAGATCTAATCCTTTTGTTATTTCTTCTACATGTGAAAGCTTTCTTTTTGCCATAATAATCCTCCTTTTAATTTCAGGATTTTCCAAGATTTATCGAAGGAAAATCGTGAACATGACTTGCACTTACCGAAGGCAATTTTCAATGTGCAAGTATCATTAATCTAAAAAGGCTGGAGATGTAAACACCTCCAGCAAACAAGCAAGGTAGAGGTAACCAACCACTTCCTACCCTTCTGAGGTGCTGGTTAAGCTTCGGAAGTCCTTGCACAATTTAAATATAATAAATTTTCTGATTATTTGCAATCTATGTTAT
>JAFOCU010000073.1 GCA_017381055.1 Lachnospiraceae bacterium | reverse complement strand
ATCTGCTCAATCTGGCTTAACTCATCATCTGATAAAAGCTTATCGATATCAATTGTGATGATAAGTCCTCTATTTGTCTTTAATACTTTATCAAAATATCTTGTATCTGCATTTGTTACAATTGATGGAACTACATGAACATCATTATCTTCAATATTATGTATTTCATCTACGTTATCTACTTCCAATGCAAGTAATGTACCGTTTGTATACACGATAATATACTGAATATCATCTGTTGTAGCTTCTGGCATTCCAAACTTTTTACGAAGACTATACACAGGAATAACATCTCCACGAAGATTCATAATTCCTTTAATATATGATGCTGTGTTTGGAACTCTAACTACTTCTTGTTCTTTTTCAATTCCACGTACTCGATTAATATCAAGACCATAAAGTTCCTTTTCAAGTTTAAATACTACTGGCTTAAATTCTTCCATCAAAAATACCTCCTCGTATATATATATTTCTTAATCGTTTTTAAGCTTAATCCACTTTAAATAGGCATTAACAAATGGATCTATATTACCATCCAACACACTTTGGATGTTACCTACTTCTGCATTTGTTCTATGATCTTTAACCATTGTATATGGCTGCATTACATAAGAACGTATCTGACTACCCCACCCATTATCCGATACTTCACCACGAATACCAGATATCTTCTCAGCATTTTCCTGCTGTGCTTTTACATATAATTGTGATTTAAGCATCTTCATACATCTATCCTTGTTTTGGAACTGGGAACGCTCATTCTGACACTGTACAACAATTCCTGTTGGAATATGTGTAATTCTAACAGCTGATGATGTCTTATTGACATGCTGTCCTCCTGCTCCTCCTGCACGATATGTATCAATCTTTAAGTCGTCATCTTTTATTTCAATATCTATATCATCATCTATATCTGGCATTACATCCAATGATACAAACGATGTCTGTCTCTTTCCTGCCGCATTGAACGGAGATATACGCACAAGTCTATGTACTCCTCGTTCCGATTTAAGGTAACCATATGCATTTTCTCCGCTAATCTGAAGTGTTACTGATTTATAACCAGCTTCATCTCCATCAAGAAAATCTAATACTTCGTATGAAAATCCCTTTGAATCAGCATAACGACAATACATTCTATATAACATACTTGCCCAATCACAAGACTCTGTACCACCTGCACCTGCATGAATAGTAAGTATTGCATTGTCCTTATCATATTCATCAGATAAAAGAGTACTAACCGTCATATCATCTAGCTGTTTTTCTAACTGTGTGAAACTCTCTTTTACCTCTTCTAATATAGATTCGTCTTCTTCTTCGTAACCCATTTCAATAAGAGTTTCTACATCTTCATACAGACTCTCCAATTTACTAAAGGCTTCTATGGTATCTTTTAGTCCTTTTACTTCTTTAATCACCTTTGCAGATTCCTTAGCGTCATCCCAAAAGTGCTGATCCTCCATAGTTTTTTCCAACTCTTCAACTTTTAGCTTCTTATTAGCTAAGTCAAAGTGAATCCCTCAATTCATTAAGTGGCTTCTTTAGGTTGGATAAATTGTACTTGTACTGATCTAATTCTACCAAAAAATTCACCTTCTTTTAACTATAATATAAATACATTATACCATTTTATATATTCTTTTAGCAACAGTGTTTACGCTTTTTTTCATATTACTTTTATTTTTTTATTGGATATTTTAAAGATCTTTACTACTAAAAAACACCCTGTATGTCAGAATTAATTTTCCAACACACAGAGGTGTATTTTATATCTTCTTGTTACATTCTACCGCAGCACTGCTTATACTTCTTACCAGAACCACATGGACATGGATCGTTTGGATAAACCTTCTTATCCTCTCTCTTCTTTGGCGCCTTAGCCAACGAATCATCCTTATTTGTTCCTGTAACCTTAGCAACCTGTTCTCTTTCTACCTTCTGCTGTACCTGAACATGTGTAAGTAACTTAACTGTATCCTCTTGAATACCCGCTGTCATCTCATCAAACATATCAAAACCGCTAATTCTGTACTCTACCTTAGGATCCTTATTACCATACGCCTGTAAGCCAATACCCTGACGAAGCTGATCCATATCATCAATGTGATCCATCCACTTCTTATCGATAACCTTAAGTAACACTACTCGCTCAAGTTCTCTTATCTGCTCTGCATCTGGGAATTCTCTTTCCTTCTTCTCATATACTTCAACAGCTTCCTTCTGTAATCTTTCTACTAACTGATCCTTAGTAATACGGCTTACGCGCTCGCTCTCTGTAAGCTCTACTGGCTGAATTGGAATAACCGGCAACAATATCTGATTAAGCTCATTTAAATCCCACTCTGTACATGGCTGCTCATCAGAAACACAAAGAGATACAAACTTATCTACAACACTCTTAGTCATAGAGATAATAGTGTCTCTCATGCTCTCACCGTCAAGAACTTTTCTTCTCTCATTGTAAATAATCTCTCTCTGATCATTCATAACCTGATCATACTCTAATAAGTTCTTTCTAATACCATAGTTATTGCTCTCAATCTTCTTCTGAGCTGTCTCAATAGCCTTTGATAAAAGCTTATGCTGTATTCTATCAGTCTCACCAATTCCCATTCTATTAAACATATTCATCATAGTCTGCGAACCAAAGAGTCTCATAAGGTCGTCCTCTAATGAAATAAAGAAACGAGATTCACCTGGATCTCCCTGTCGGCCTGAACGTCCACGGAGCTGATTATCAATACGTCTTGATTCATGACGTTCTGTACCAATTATCTTAAGACCGCCTGCTGCTTTAGCTATATCATCTAACTTAATATCAGTACCACGGCCCGCCATATTTGTAGCAATTGTTACATTACCAGAAATACCTGCCTCTGCTACAATCTCAGCCTCCTGCTCATGGAACTTAGCATTAAGTACTCTATGCTTAACACCATTCTTAGAAAGAAGTCTACTAAGTTCTTCAGATGCCTCAATAGTAATTGTACCTACAAGAACTGGCTGTCCTTTTTTCTGGCTCTCAATAATCTCATCAAGAACGGCTAAATACTTACCATTTCTTGTCTTATATACAGCATCTTCATAATCTATACGTGCTACTGGTCTGTTAGTAGGTACTTCTACTACGTCCATACCATAAATATCTCTAAACTCCTGCTCCTCTGTAAGAGCTGTACCTGTCATACCACACTTCTTTGCATATTTATTAAAGAAGTTCTGGAATGTAATATTTGCAAGAGTCTTACTCTCTCTCTTAATCTTAACTCGCTCCTTAGCCTCAATCGCCTGATGAAGACCATCTGAGAAACGACGTCCTGGCATAATACGACCTGTAAATTCATCTACAATCAATACCTGATCATCCTTAACTACATAATCCTGATCTCTGAACATAAGATTATGTGCTCTAAGAGCAAGGATAACATTATGCTGAATCTCAAGATTCTCTGGATCCGCAAGATTCTCAATATGGAAGAAGGACTCTACCTTACTTACACCCTGTGCTGTAAGATTTACAACCTTTTCCTTCTCATTTACTATAAAGTCACCATCTTCTGTATATTCTTCCTTCATGATGATGTCCATCTTTGTTAATTCTTTAGCTGTACCTCTGTGAAGCTGACGAGCTAATACGTCACAAGCCTCATAAAGCTTTGTAGACTTGCCACTCTGTCCTGAAATAATAAGAGGTGTTCTAGCCTCATCGATAAGAATTGAGTCAACCTCATCGATAATAGCAAAGTTAAGATCTCTCTGAACTAACTGATTCTTATAAACAACCATATTATCACGAAGATAATCGAATCCTAACTCATTATTTGTAACATATGTAATGTCACACTGATATGCTTTCTGTCTTTCTTCTTTCTCTAAACTATTAAGGACACAACCTACTGTAAGACCTAAGAATTCATGAATCTGTCCCATCCAAGTAGCATCTCTATGTGCAAGGTAATCATTAACTGTTACGACATGAACACCTTTGCCTGTAAGCGCGTTAAGATACGCTGGAAGAAGACATGTCTGTGTCTTACCTTCACCTGTTCTCATCTCTGCGATACGGCCCTGATGAAGAATAATACCACCCATAAGCTGAACTCTATAGTGCTCCTGATTAATTACTCTTCTTGTAGCCTCTCTAACTACAGCATATGCTTCTGGCATAATGTCATCTAATGTTTCTCCATTAGCAAGACGCTCCTTAAACTCATCTGTCTTTCCTCTAAGTTCACTATCGCTTAACGCCATCATATCATCTCTATATGATTCTATCTTATCTACGATTGGTGTAATTCTCTTTATTTCTCTTTCGCTATGAGTACCGAAAATCTTAGTTATTAATCCCATAATTGTCTCCTATTTACCTAAATATATGTTAGCATACTAACTTCCATATTATACAACATTTAACCAATTAATTCAAGCAAATAAGAAGTATTAAAACTATTCAAAAAAGAGGAGTTCCTAGGAACTCCTCTAATCTTCTAATACTCCGGCTCAATAATACCGTATGTATTTCCTTTTCTCTTATAAACTACATTAATCTCATCTGTCTCAGAATTTCTGAATACATAGAAGTTATGTCCTAATAACTCCATCTGTAAACAAGCTTCTTCTGGATCCATAGGCTTAACTGCAAATCTCTTTGACTTCTCAATTTTGATTGCATCATCCTCTTCGTAATCCTTATCAATAAAGTCTGGTGTAAATACCTCTCCAGAATGCTTTCTGTCTACGATCTTATTCTTATATCTCTTAAGCTGTCTCTCTAATGTCTCCTGAACTAAATCAATAGATACATACATATCACTGTTAGTTTCTTCTGCTCTAAGAGTATTTCCCTTCATAGGAATAGTAACTTCTACCTTCTGTCTTTCCTTCTCTACGCTTAATGTAACATAAGCTTCTGTCTCCTGTGTAAAATACTTATCCAGCTTACCAATCTTATCTGTAACTGCTGATTTTAAACCCTCTGTAACTTCTACATTTCTACCTTTAATTATGTAACGCATGATGTCCGTCTCCTTTCACGACTAGTGATAAAATATCAAGTATCTCATCACTACTTTTTAGATATTTGTATTATACCATTCTTTATATCTTTTTTCAAGTAATTTATGTATGATATATCAATTTGTCAGATAACATTCAACTTTATTGCAAATAGTATATTGTCAATAGTTTTTTCTTTATTTTCATTTCTTTTTTTGCGTTTTCGTCATTTCTACCAAAACATATGTTTTTATTTTGAACCTCAAATTAATACATTTTTTCTGTGGACAATGTGGATAACTTGGTGGATTAATCGTTTTTGCGTAGTTTTCGCATTTATTAATGTGGATATTTTTAATGTTATACACTAAAAAATCAACTTTTACACATAGTACTTTAGCATTATTTAATTGTACTCTTGTAAATTATGCACATATATCTTTTTGTCAATGGTTTTATTCATTTTTTTATCATTAATTATAAAAGCTTTATTTTGCGTGCTTTTGCACACATAATATGTTATACTAAGGTAAATTATCTATGTCAGACCCAAATTTAATGTTGTCTGACGATTTATACCAAATTAAGAATTATCACTCAAAGGAGCTATATATGAAATACGCACTTATAACTGGAGCTTCTCGCGGAATAGGCAAAGGCATTGCTTTAGAATTAGCAAAAGCCGGCTATAACCTAGTTCTTACTTGCAAACAAAATAAAGAAGCTCTCACATCTGTAGCAAATCAAGTAAAAGAATACAGTTCATCCGTCTATACTTATGTAGGAGATATAAGCGATACCTCTATCTGCGAAGATCTCTTTTCCTTTCTAAATAAAAACTCTATAACTATAGATATACTTATAAACAATGCTGGTATATCTTATGTCGGACTACTTCAAGATATGAGTTTTGATGAATGGAATAATTGTATCAATACAAATCTTTCCTCTGTCTTTTATACAAGCAAACTCTGCATCCCTCAAATGATTCAAAAGAAACAGGGACACATTATTAACATCTCCTCTGTTTGGGGTAATGTTGGTGCATCCTGCGAGGTTGCATACTCCGCTTCCAAAGGCGGTGTAAATGCCTTTACAAAAGCACTTGCAAAAGAACTTGCTCCAAGTGGAATACAAGTAAACGCAATCGCCTTTGGACTTATCGATACAGACATGAACGCCCATCTAACAGACGAAGACAAAGTAGAGTTAACAAATGAAATCCCAATGGGACGCGCCGGTTCTATAGAGGATGCAGGTAAAATGGTGTTATCTATACTTTCATCACCTTCCTATATGACTGGCCAAATTATAAGTATGGATGGCGGATGGTTATAAAAATACAAACAATAAAATTACTACAAGATAAAATAACAAAAGCAAGTTTCTTATTGAAACTTGCTTTCATTTACCTAAAATAATTTTCTAATACATATATTCTATTTCACCAACAATATCCTCTACAGAAGATATCAATCCCTGCGAAACTATACTACCATTAATAACAAGTGCTGGAAGTTTTCTAACATGGTAGGTTGCAATTACTTCTTCATCTATAACTTCATCAAAAGCAATTATTTTACCCAACTGACTAATAGCGTCATTTACATTAGAGCATAATTTTTTTGCCTCTTCTGAGTTATCGCTTAACACAACAATACCCATCTGACCGCCAGTAAATTTTTTTTGCTCTTCCCTTCCAGCTGGTAATGGCGCTCCACAACTTAAGCATTTGCCTTCAGCATCGTCCATTCGACCACATAAATTAAATGTATCTGTCATAATCTCTCCTACATCAAAGCTTCTACTGCTTCTTTTAATATATCATATGCCTTATCACACTCAGCCTTAGAAACAATAAGTGGTGGAAGCATACGAATAATGCTCTTACCAACCGCTGTAACTAATAACCCTCTATCTACACAACCATGCTTAATATCCGCACTAGATAATGGCTCATTAAATTCTACGCCAACTAAAAGTCCCTTACCACGAACTTCCTTAACATTAGGAAGTGTAGCAAGTTTTTCCATAAAGTACTGTCCCATTTCCTTAGCATTCTCTGAAAGGTTATTATCTAAAAGCTCATCAATCTGAGCCATAGCAGCTGCACAAACAACTGGATTTCCACTAAATGTACAACCATGTGAGCCTGGTGTAAATGCCTTTGCAACTTCTGCTGTTGCACAAATTGCGCCAATCGGAAGTCCACCACCTAAAGCCTTTGCCATAGATACAATATCTGGCTTAACTCCATAATTCATATATCCCATAATTTCACCAGTTCTACCAAAACCAGTCTGAACCTCATCAAACAAAAGAAGAAGCCCCTTCTCATCACAAAGTTTTCTAAGTCCTACGATAAACTCCTCTGTTCCTGGATATACTCCACCTTCACCCTGAACCGGTTCTACCATAATAGCTATTGTATTTTCATCAATAGCTTCCTTAAAACTTTCTAAATCATTAAACTTTGCATATGTAAAGCCTGGTGTCATATCACCAAAACCTATCTGACATCCATTGTCTGGCTGTCCAGTAGCTGCCATAGAACCAAATGTTCTTCCATGGAATGACTGTCTAGCTGTGATTATTCCAAACTTTCTTGGACCGTACTTCTCCACACCATATTTTCTAGCCATCTTAATCATAGCTTCGTTTGCCTCTGCTCCTGAATTCTGGAAGAAAATCTTGTCCATACCAATTGTCTCACATACCTTTTCAGCAAGAAGGGCCTGTGGAATTGTATAAGGATATACTGATGTATGCATTACATCCTCACACTGCTCCTTAATAGCAGCAACAACCTTCTCATTACAATTACCCATGTTATTTACAGCAATACCAGCAAAGAAATCAAGGTATTCATTACCATCTGTATCATATACATACATTCCCTTTGCTCTTTCTTCTATAAAATCAAATCTCGCTGCTGTATCAATGAGATATTTATTTGCTTTTTCTATTAACTGTTCCTTTGTCAAACCTGTGTCTTTTAACTTCATAGCAGTACTCCTTTTCCATCTAATAATAGTACATTTTACACCCTCCCCCCTGAATGTCAAGACATTTTAAATGAAAAAAGCGAAAGAGTATAAACTCTTTCGCTCTGTGTAAACTTATTATTCACTTAAAACCCTATCAATAACTTTGCCAATCTCTTCTTTATCAAATGGCTTTGTTACAAACTCAGATGCGCCATTTTTAATGGCCT
>JAFOCU010000072.1 GCA_017381055.1 Lachnospiraceae bacterium | reverse complement strand
TAGAAAGGCAACAAACGATGGGTAGTTATTTTCCAATGTTTTTTATATTAGCACTTATATTCACAGCTTGGCTAGCTTTTGAACGTGGCAAAAGTAGCAAACAGGATGAGGAACGTGTCCGCGCCTTCTGGCAACGTGAACGTGATGCTAACAGTACTAGAAAAGTTAATCTTGATACCCTTACATATACAAAGGTACCAAACTGGATTTTTCTAGATTCTCTATCATTATCTCTTCCTACTGATGATGACGAACTTACAAGATGCAATGACATCTTACATAGTCTAAGTTCACAGCGCATCTTGAACCTTACAGGTATGACATCAACAGATATTAAGCTAGAATACGGTCCGGCCAATCTAAGCATATTAGATGAATACGACCAAAATTTTACGCTTTTTGCCCAAACAATCTACGCTTACGGTGAACGTCTGCACACCTTAGGCTTCGACCACGAAGCTATGAGAGTGCTTCGCTTTGGCATTGATAGTTTATCAGATATTAGTGGCAATTACAAGCTTTTGGCTACTCTTTATATAAAATCGGGACAGCAAGAAAAGATTGCCGAACTTAAAGAAACTGCTGAGAAACTTAATTCATTACTTAAGAATTCCATTATTAAATATCTTGATGAATTATATCCTAGTCAGCCAGAAACTTTAAACGAATCTAATCAATAAAATTTTATATAAAAATTAACTGCAACAGAAGAAATCTGTTGCAGTTTTCTTTATTAATATTATGCACTTATACCTACATTTTCTTAGAACATGCTACCGCTAATGCACCTGGTCCAATATGACAAGAAACACTTAATGATAACTGATCTGTAACAATCTGATCTGCTGGATACTCTGGCCAAACCTTAAGAATCTCCTGCTTTAAGTTCTCAGCTTCTTCAAAGTTCTGTGTATGAGCGATTTCTAACCATACATTGTTAACATCGCCACCGAAACGGTTTTCTATATCACTCTTAATAGCATTAATCATTATAGACTTAGCCTGATTCATTGTTCTAGCCTTTGCAAATGCATCAAGCTTCTCACCCTGAATCTGAAGTACTGGCTTAAGCTTAAGAATTGTTCCAAGAGCAGCTGCCGCTGGTGTAATTCTTCCACCCTTCTTAAGATACTTTAATGTATCAAGCATAATATAAATGCTAGACTCCATCTTCATATCCATAAGCTTATCGTGAATCTCTGATGCACTCATACCAGCCTTCGCCATCTCTATAGCATCAAATACTGACTGTCTCTGTGTTACAGAAATTCTCTGATTATCTACTACAAATACCTTACCTTCATAGTCATCATCTCTTGATAGCGCCATAGCTGTGCTACATGAGCCTGATAATCCACTTGACATCGGAATATGAACTATCTCATCATAACCTTCATCAAATACATTATTCCAAAGATTCATAACAAAATCTGGTGATGGCTGAGTTGTAGAAATATCAGCATCGTCCTTAAGCTTCTCAAAAAACTGCTCTTTTGTAAGATTTATATCCTCAAATAAAGTTTCATCATTAATAATAAATGGCATTGGCACTACAAATATGCCAAGGCTTTCCGCCTCCGCCTGTGATATACCACTGTTACTGTCTGTAATAATAGCTACCTTAGACATTTTTATCCTCCAAATTGTTTATTTGTTTTAGTCTAACATAAAGAAACTATCTATGCAAGCTTGAAAAGGCTTATTTTATAGGGTTTCTGCGCCTATTTAATGTAGTTTACTTAACTACTTGCACGGTCATATTACACAAAATAATTCATTAATTCTTCTGGTCTTCTAACAAATGTCTTAGCACCTGCCTCTATAAGTTCATCCTCATCTCTAAAGCCCCAAAGAACTGTCAACATATCAAGACCACTATTAATACCTGTAGCCACATCCACATCAGAATCACCGATAAATATAGCTTCTGACTTCTCTACTCCAAGCTTATCAAGCGCCTTATATATCATATCTGGAGCAGGTTTCTTTGGTACATCTGGAGTTTCTCCAATAGCTACATCTATAAGCCCTGTAAAAAATTTATCTGCAAGTTCCCCAACAGCATTTTCAATTTTATTAGATACTATGGCCAACTTATAACCCTTCTCCTTCAAAGCCTTTAGCACATCAACCACGCCTTCATATGGCTTAGTTTTGTCAAGAGAATGTTCCTCATAATGACCCTTAAATCTAGCTAAAACTTTTGCTTCTGTCTCCTTATCAGTCCCTTTTGGAACAGCAAGTTCAATAAGACGTCCTACTCCATTACCAACGAAACGTCTTGTCATTTCTAAAGTAATCGCTGGCATTCCAAAACCTTCTAAACCATAATTCACGCTATTCATTAAATCCTCTAAAGTATCTAGTAATGTTCCATCAAGATCCCATATCACTGCTTTATATTTCATCATTGCACCTGCTTTCGTATTCACTCATTAATTAATAATTATCATAAATATTTTACATTAGATTAGCAAAAAACGGAAGTACAATTACTGTAATTATACCTGCCACTGCTATAGCCAAGCTTCCCATAGCCCCTTCCAATTCGCCTATCTCCATAGCCTTCGAAGTTCCCATTACATGTGATGCAGTTCCTAAAGCTAAACCTTTTGATATAGGTTCCTTTATGCCAAATATTTTAAAAATAATCTCTGCAAACATTCCACCTACATTTCCAGCTATTATTATGGCTGCTGTTGTTAGGGCCACAATACCTCCAAATTCCTCTGACACGCTTATACCGATAGCCGTTGTAATGGATTTCGGAAGCAATGACACATACATAATATGGTC
>JAFOCU010000071.1 GCA_017381055.1 Lachnospiraceae bacterium | reverse complement strand
TCTGGATATTTTTGTGTAGATAATTTACCAGTTCCTATGGTTAGAAAATTTTATGAGTTAATGAGAAATTCTATGGGCGACTTTGAAAATGTTGCCCTTGGTATTGATATAAGAAATGGTGAAGCTTTGGAGGAGATGGAGGGCATCTTGTCCTTCTTTAATGCTACTAAGAATAAAGTTGAGATACTTTATATGGAAGCAAGTGATAATGTTCTTATTAAAAGATTTAAAGAAACTAGAAGATTACATCCGCTTTTTCAGCAGGGAAGAGTTGAAGAAGGTTTAAAGGAGGAAAGAAAGCGTCTTAAATTTTTAAAGAGTAAGGCTGATTATATAATCGAGACAGATAATTTACTTGTTAGAGATTTACATGCTGAGATAGAGAAAATATTTGTAGATAATAAAGCATATAGCAATTTATTTGTTAATGTTGTTTCATTTGGTTTTAAGCATGGTATTCCGGTAGATTCGGATTTGGTATTTGATGTTAGATTTATGCCTAATCCATATTATGAGGAAGCCCTTCGTCCTAAGACTGGCAATGACGTAGAGGTTCAGAATTATGTCATGGATTCAGAAGCATCAGTAGAGTTTGTGGACAAGTTAACTTCTATGATTAAGTTCTTGATTCCTAACTATATTGCAGAGGGCAAGAATCAGTTAGTTATTGGTATTGGTTGTACAGGTGGACATCATCGTTCTGTAACTGTTGCTAATAAACTTTTTGATGACTTAAAGGAAGATGGAAGTGTTAGTGTGAAGATTTGTCACAGAGATATTAAGAAGTAAAATAGTTGATATTTAGAAAGATATGTCAGCTGATATTTTGAGAAATAAGTTAGCTGAGCTATATAAATATAGAGGTTATTATGTCATTTTCAAAGGAAGTAAAAGAAGAATTATCTAGACAGCTACCTAGTGCAAGACATTGTTGCATAGCTGAAACAGCAGCAATTATAAGTCTTTGTGGTCATGTTAAGATATCTTCTCAAGATAGATTTTCAGTGAAGATTCATACGGAAAATATTGCCGTAGCAAGAAAATACTTTACATTATTGAAAAAAACATTTAATATAGTAGCGGAAATTACCATCCGACAAAATGCATATTTGAAAAAGGGACGAACATATACTATAACAGTTAACAATCACGAGGAGGCAGTTAAGATACTTACTACTTGCAAGCTACTTGATGATGGCGATATAGTAGAGAATATGTCTGTCTACGACAATACAGTTATAATGAACAGCTGTTGTAAGCGTGCATTCGTAAGAGGTGCGTTTATAGCCAGTGGCTCTATAAGTACACCAGAGAAATTTTACCATTTTGAAATAGTGTGTAATTCTTATGACAAGGCGGTTCAGCTATCTGATCTTATCAAGAGCTTTGATATTGAGTCGAAGATAGTGGAACGAAAGAAATACTTTGTTGTATATATAAAAGACGGCGCTGGAATTGTTGATATTTTAAATGTCATGGAGGCACATGTTGCCCTTATGAATCTTGAAAATGTCAGGATACTTAAGGAGATGCGTAATTCTGTTAATAGAAAAGTTAACTGTGAGACAGCAAACTTAAATAAAACAGTTGCTGCAGCGGTTAAACAAACTATGGATATTAAATATATTCAAGATACTGTAGGTTTGTCTATATTGCCAGAGGCACTTAGACAGTTAGCGGAGATTAGGTTGGATAATCCAGATGTGTCGTTAAAGGAGTTAGGCGCTTTGCTTGATCCTCCAGTAGGCAAGTCAGGAGTAAATCACCGTTTGAGAAAAATAAGCGAGATATCAAAGAATCTTCAGGAAAAAAATTCGCTTGCGTAGGAGGATATGATGGTAACTAAAAGCATGACAGTTGAATTGGCACAGGGCGCAGAAACAAGACCAGTAGCATTTTTAGTACAGGTTGCAAGCCAGTTCGAAAGTTCGATTTACATTGAGTATGATAATAAGAGAATAAATGCCAAGAGCATTATGGGTATGATGACAGTGAACTTGTCAAATGGCAAGGAAGTAAATGTGTCAGCAGATGGCTCAGATGAGACAGAGGCAATTAACAAAATAGAAGAGTATCTTAAGAAGAACTAAGACTTTTAAAATCACGGACCGTATGGTATATTTGTACCATACGGTTTTTTTGATTTAAATGACGAACGACCGTATATGCTATGATATAGTGCTAGATAATTATTTGTATAATTTTTACATGCTACGTATGTATGATTTTCTAAATATTTTGATATATTATCTTGAAATATTACGTGACCGGCATCTACTCGCCATCCGTGGCTCGGAGATGCCTTTTTCCAACGTCGTGTTGGAAAATCACTAGTAGAGAACAAAATATTAAGAAAATCTATACATCCTTCTCTACCGTAAAAATTACAGCAAATAATTATCTAGCACCATAAGCAAAGTTTATATACGGTCGTTCTGTTTTGTGAAAAAATATGATATAATATGTATTATTCATACCAAACGAACCGAAAACGCTAATTGGTAAGAGAGATATAGAAAATAGGAGAGTAAAATATGAGTTTCACACATTTACATGTGCATACACAGTTCAGTTTATTAGACGGTTCTAGTAAAATAACAGAAATTGTGAAGCGTGCGAAAGAATTAAATATGGATAGTCTCGCGATTACTGACCACGGTGTAATGTATGGTGTGATTGACTTTTATAGAGCTGCTAAAGAGGTTGGTATTAAGCCGATTCTTGGTTGTGAGGTGTATGTGGCGCCTGGATCTAGATTTGATAAGGAGCCGGTGACTTCTGGCAGTGATGATAGATATTACCATCTTGTGCTTTTGGCGGAGAATAATACTGGTTATCATAATCTTATGAAGATTGTGTCTAAAGGATTTGTTGATGGATTTTATTATAAGCCAAGAGTTGATATGGAAGTGCTTAAGGAGTACTCAGAGGGTGTGATTGCTCTTAGTGCTTGTCTTGCAGGTGAAGTGCAAAGACTTCTTGCTAGAGATTTTTATGATGAGGCTGTTAATGCAGCTAAAAAGTATGAGGACATTTTTGGTAAGGGTAATTTCTTTTTAGAGCTTCAGGACCATGGCATATCTATGCAGCAGAAGGTTAATATGGACTTGATAAGAATGAGTAGAGAGACTGGTATAGAACTAGTTGCTACCAATGATGTTCATTATACTTATGCAGATGATGCCAAGGCTCATGATATTTTACTTTGTATTCAGACAGGTAAGCTTGTAAGTGATGAAAATAGAATGCGTTATGAGGGCGGACAGTATTATCTTAAGTCTGAGGATGAGATGCGCCTTTTATTCCCATATGCTGTGGAGGCTTTGGAAAATACAGCAAAGATTGCTGAAAGATGTAATGTTGAGATAGAGTTTGGTGTGAGAAAGCTCCCTAAATTTCAGGTTCCAAAGGAATTCTGGGAAAATGAAACAACAGAAGGTGAAGCTTCTTGGAGATTTTTACATCATTTATGTACAGAAGGTCTTAAGAGACGTTATGAAAATATTACAGATGAATTGACGGAGAGACTTGATTATGAGCTTGGAGTAATTAAGTCTATGGGCTTTATAGATTACTTCCTTATAGTGTGGGATTTTATTCATTATGCTAAGGAAAATGGAATTATGGTTGGTCCAGGAAGAGGTTCTGCGGCAGGAAGTATTGTAGCCTATACTTTGGAGATTACAGATATTGATCCTATTAAGTATAGTCTTATTTTTGAGCGTTTCCTTAATCCAGAGCGTGTGTCTATGCCCGATATAGACGTTGACTTCTGTTATGAAAGACGTCAGGAAGTTATAGATTATGTTGTCGAAAAATATGGTAAAGATAGAGTAGCACAGATTGTTACATTTGGTACTTTGGCGGCCAAGGGTGTTATAAGAGATGTTGGTCGTGTTCTTGATATGCCATACAATCAGATAGATGGAATCGCTAAGCAGATTCCAAATGAATTGAATATTACTTTAGATAAGGCACTTACAATGAATCCTATTTTAAGGGAAAGTTATGATGGTGATCCTCAGATTAAGTATCTTATAGATATGGCTAAGCGTCTTGAAGGTTTGCAGCGTCATACATCTATGCATGCAGCTGGTGTACTTATCAGTTCTAAATCTGTAGATGAATTTGTACCATTGTCAAAGTCATCTGATGGAACTATAACAACACAGTTTGTTATGACTACACTTGAGGAGCTTGGACTTCTTAAGATGGATTTTCTTGGACTTAGAACACTTACAGTTATAAGAGATACCTTGAAGCTTATTGAAAATGGTGATAAGGATAGCGTTACAGCGCAGGGAGCTAAGAGAGGTATAGCTATAGATTTAGATACTATAGATTATAATGATAAGAGAGTTTTAGATTCTCTTGGTACAGGTAAAACTGAGGGTGTGTTCCAGCTAGAAAGTGCGGGAATGAGAAGCTTTATGAAGGAGCTTAAGCCAGAGTCTTTGGAAGATATTATCGCGGGTATTGCATTGTATCGTCCGGGCCCAATGGACTTTATTCCAAAGTATCTTCATGGCAAGAACAATCCAAAGGATGTTACTTACGATTGTCCACAGCTTGAGCCAATCCTAAAGAATACTCACGGTTGTATCGTATACCAGGAGCAGGTTATGCAGATTGTACGAGACTTGGCAGGCTATACTCTTGGACGAAGTGATTTAGTTCGTCGTGCTATGAGTAAGAAAAAGACTTCTGTAATGGAGCAGGAGCGCCAGAATTTCGTATACGGTAATCCTGATATAGATGTAAAGGGCTGTGTAAATAATGGCATAAGTGAAGCAGTAGCTAATAAAATATATGATGAGATGATAGAATTTGCTAAGTATGCATTTAATAAATCTCATGCGGCAGCTTATGCAGTAGTTGCTTATCAGACAGCATATCTTAAGTATTATTATCCAGTGGAATTTATGGCAGCGCTTATGACTTCTGTCATTGATAACTCAGGAAAAGTAGCTGAGTATATAATGATTTGTAGAAGTATGGGCATAGATGTGTTGCCACCAGATATTAATCAAGGTGAGAGCTTCTTTACAGTTAAGGGAGACAGTATAGTATTTGCCTTAAATGCTCTTAAGAGTGTGGGTAGTACGGTAATTGAAAATATAGTTAGAGAGCGTACATTACGTGGTGAGTATACGACTATTAAGAATTTTATCGAGCGTACTAATGAGCTTGATGTAAATAAACGTGCTATAGAAAACTTTATTAAAGCTGGTGCTTTTGATTGCTTTGGTGCAAATCGTAGACAGCTTATGATGGTATATGCATCAATTGTGGATAGCATTAATCAGGAAAAGAAGAAATCTATGGCAGGACAGATGAGCTTGTTTGATATAGCTGACGAGGATACTAAGGAAGAGTTTGAAATAAGACTTCCTAATGTGTCAGAATATAAGAAGTCAGAGATGCTTGCTTTTGAAAAGGAAGTAATCGGAGTTTACGTAAGTGGTCATCCATTAGAGGAATTTATGGCTAAGTGGAAGAAACATACAACTAATAATACAGGCGATTTCTTCAGTGAAGAGGAAGATGGAGAGATAAAGGTCAGCGAGGGCGATAGAGTCTGTGTAGGCGGTATGATTAATTCTATTTCTATAAAGACTACAAAAACTAATAAGATGATGGCATTCTTTAAGCTTGAGGATATGTACGGTAATTTGGAAGTTATCGTATTCCCTAAGGATTATGAGAAATACAGAACAGCTATTATAGATGATGATAAGGTATTTGTCAGAGGTCGTGTAAATGTTACAGACAACGATGGCGCGAAGCTTATCTGCGAATCTATCACAAGCTTTGATAATATGCCGTCTGATTTATGGATAAGGTTTAATGATATGGAGCACTATAATCAGATATGGGGCGACATAGAGGGAATACTTAAAGAGTCTGATGGAAAAGATAATGTAATACTTTATCTTACAAAGGAAAAGCAAAAGAAATTGCTTCCTGCTTCTAAGAGTGTAAGAGCTGATGAAGAATTAGTGACACGTTTGAAAGAGTTAGCAGGGGAAGAAAATGTAGTAGTGGTATAACATTTTATGGCAGAAAATGCCTATTAAATGTTATAAAGATAGAATAGTACCACAAATGAATTGTTAATTATAAGAATAAATATTAAAAAGAGGATAATATTTCCTTGAAATATTATAAAAAACCATTTATAATTAATTAGATATTTTATCGTAGCAGAAAGCTAAATTGTTTTTTACTACAATATCCAAAATAAAAAGATTCCTTAAAATACTTGAATAATATGATTTAGAGCATAAAAGGAATTGCAATATAAATTATTAATGAAGAATTCAGGAGGCATAACAATGGCTAAAGAAATCAACACAATTGGCGTATTAACAAGTGGTGGAGATGCACCAGGTATGAACGCAGCAATTCGTGCAGTTGTTAGAACAGCACTTGCTCAGGGTAAGAAGGTTAAAGGTATCATGAGAGGATACCAGGGTCTCTTAGATGAAGAAATTATAGATATGGACAAGCACAGTGTGTCTGATATTATTCAGAAGGGTGGTACAATCCTTGGTACAGCTAGATGTGCTGATTTTAGAACAGTAGAAGGTCAGCAGAAGGGTGCTGAGATTTGTAAGAAGCACGGCATCGACGGTCTTGTAGTTATCGGTGGTGACGGTTCATTCCAGGGTGCACAGAAGCTTGCTCACCTTGGTGTTAATACAATCGGTATCCCAGGAACAATCGATTTAGATATTGCTTGTACAGATTATACAATCGGTTTTGATACAGCAGTTAATACAGCTATGGAAGCTATCGATAAGGTTCGTGATACATCAACATCACATGAGAGATGTAGTATCATCGAGGTTATGGGTCGTCATGCAGGATATATCGCACTTTGGTGTGGTCTTGCTAACGGTGCTGAAGATATTCTTCTTCCAGAGAGATACAATCATGATGAGCAGAAGATAATCAACCATATTATCGACTCAAGAAAGGTTGGTAAGAAGCACCACCTTATCATCAATGCAGAGGGTATCGGTCACTCAGCATCAATGGCTAAGAGAATCGAAGCTGCAACAGGTATGGAAACAAGAGCTACAATTCTTGGTCACATGCAGCGTGGTGGTAGCCCATCATGTAAGGATAGAGTATATGCTTCAATCATGGGTGCATATGCAGTAGACGCACTTTGCGAAGGCAAGAGCAGTAGAGTAGTAGCATACAAGAACGGCGAGTATATCGATGTGGCACTTGCAATGCACAAGGATATCTCAGATTACGAGTTCAATATCAGCAAGGTACTTGCTAGATAAGACTATCTGGATATACATTATACAAGATAAAAATATAGATAAAATACAAAAGAATCTCAATGAAAGTTGGGGTTCTTTTTTTATTATATAAGAAAGTTCTTCAAACAATCCCATATAATAAAAAAACGCTCCCCTTTGTTTCTATAAAATAAATAGAAAGGATATATATTATGAAACATGAATCAAATCCCCGGAAGCAAAGAGTTTTTGGAACTACAAGACTTGTAGCTATAGGCTTTTTCTTAGTTATTTTGACAGGAGCATTTCTTTTGACATTACCTATTTCCTCGGCGACAGGGCAATGGACTAATTTTATAGATGCGCTGTTTACTTCCACAACTTCTGTTTGTGTAACGGGTTTGGTTACAGTGACAACTGCTACACACTGGAGTTTGTTTGGCCACATAATAATACTTCTACTTATACAGTTAGGAGGATTAGGTGTTATATGTTGTGGAATGGCCATACTTATGTTAATAGGCAGGCGAATGGGATTAAAGGAAAGAATGCTTATAAAAGAATCCTATGGATTAGCAGAGAATATAGATATAAGGAGAATTCTTAAAGGTACATTTATTATAGAAGGAATAGGAGCAATTTTGTTAAGTATTCGATTTGTTCCGGTTTATGGAGTGCTAAAGGGAACGTGGTATTCTGTGTTTCATTCTGTGTCAGCCTTTTGTAACGCAGGATTAGATATAATTGGAAAAAATAGTTTGAGTGATTACAAAACCGATCCGTTAGTGAGTTTAACTGTATGTGGGTTAATTGCATTGGGAGGATTGGGTTTTATAGTGTGGTGGGATATTTTTCGAGTTTTGAAAAACGCTGTAAAAGAAAAACGATATAAACACATGTTATTTAGTCGACTTACGTTACATTCAAAGGTGGCAATAGCTATGACATTGGCACTTATAATTATAGGTGCAGTTACATTTTATATAGTAGAAAGTCATAATCCTGCCACAATAGGAAATGAAAGTATAGGCGGAAAAATACTAATGTCTATATTTCAATCTATAACACCAAGAACAGCAGGCTATTTTACAATGGCTCAAGAAGGAATGAGAGATACATCGTACATAACAACTGTGTTATTGATGCTTATAGGCGGTTCGCCTATGGGTACAGCAGGCGGTTTTAAGACTACAACAATTGCGATGATAATTGCCTGTGCTGTAAGTGTGATAAAGGGAAAAAGAGAGACGGAAATGTTTAAAAGAAGAGTGGCTGTAGAAAATATACGAGCTGGAATTGCGGTAATAACCATAAGTAGTATTGTATTAATAGGTTCTGTTATAGCACTTACAATTGTTGAATCATTTTCCATTAGGGCAATAGTGTTTGAAGGTGTATCAGCCATTGCTACAGTAGGCTTGGGGTATGGTATGACGCCATATCTTAGTGTGATGGGTAAGTTGATATTGATATGTCTTATGTATATAGGAAGAATTGGACCAATTACAATAGCGATGGCTTTTGGAGCAAAGAAAAATAAGGTATTAGATAGTACTAAATTGGCGGAAAAGAAAATTATAGTTGGATAGAAACAGCTAGCAGAAAACAACTTAATAGTAGTTGGCAAAAATAGTAGAAAAAATATGAAAAAAGAGGGAAAGAGGAAAAAATGAGAGATATAGCGGTAAT
>JAFOCU010000070.1 GCA_017381055.1 Lachnospiraceae bacterium | reverse complement strand
TTGATCTTTCGATCATTACTGTTCGTAATCTCATTTAAAATGAGTCACCAATCTTTTGATTGGTCTGAAAATTTGTAAGAAATTTTCAGGGATGGTTCATCATTCAATTATCAATGTTCTTTATTCTTTTCTGTTGCTCTCTCGAGCGACAGCTTGAATAGTTTATCATGTTGTTTTCGTTTTGTCAACAACTTTTTTAATTTTTTTTGCTGATTTATTTTCAAATCTCACAAGCTGTACTTCCGTAGTTATGACCAATTTGTTTTGCTGTATCAGCGACAGCTTGGATATATTACAACATAAATCTACATAAGTCAACACTTTTTATCCTCAAGTTTTACACATTTTTATCCACAACTATATATTGGGTTTGTTGACATATTCCACAGCTAAATATTGGTTTTTATCTTCAAAATTTCTTTAATTCTATTTTAATTAGTTTCTTTATATATATTCCTGCCGACCATATCAGCTTATAATATATTAATTTCTTCTTTATATATAGAATAAATGTATCACATATAATCAAAGACTTACTTATAAATTATTATAACTATAATTGAATATAACTGGCATGCTATATATAAAACATAACATGCCAGTTAATTATCAATAATCTTTTTCTTTTATAATTCAACGGATTGTTACGTGCTACGCACTCCCACAATCCTACACAATATTCGCATATCGCGGAGCTAACGCCCCTCTTTTATGCTCATATTGTGGCGTGTCAACAAGTCATCAAACCACCATTGTGCAAGCACAAGTGGTTTATGACCTTTTGACACTTGAATCATAATATTACATAAACTTTGTAACTAAGAAAATAATCGGATTATATTCATATATAATTGTAAGTAGCTTATTATTATTTATTTGACGGAACGCTTCCTGAGCCCATGCCTTATCACTAAACGCTGTTAAAACAAGACAAGCAATCCATACATATATAAGCCCCTTTGCTAATCCAATAACTAAACCACCCGACTTATTTATACTATTAAACAATGGAAGCTTAGCCACAAAATCTAACACCTTAATAATTATATTTAATATAATGTAGATAACAATCATAACTATAAAGAATGTTAATGCTTTTAATATAAGATTAGAAATTGTCTCTACAAGATATTCATTAAAGCCTGATGCTACATCGTTAGCACCTTCCATAATCTTTTCTTCAATCTGAGCTGGAAGATTAAGTTTCTCGATAGATGTACTATCTACCTTGCTTTCTTTTACCATTGTACTTACAGATTTTTCAATTGTATCATAAACAGGTGTTGCTGACTTCAATGCCATACTAACAGGAACTGTCAATGCTGCTGCTAAAACGTATGCAACTATCATAGCCGCCATAGATAAAACAATCTTAACCATTCCCCTTTTGTAACCTATAAATGCTGACAATGCTAAAAATCCGATAACTCCAATTAAAATTATGTAATCCATTTAATTCTCCTTTGCATTATTTCAATTTTATTTTTTCTACATTAGCAGGATCAATTATTAGGTAATTATATTTGTCATCTAGCATAATTACATCAACTATACCCTTATCAAAATTACCCTCATACTTCTGCTTACCCTTAACCGTATAAACCCTTAAGGTAACATCATTATATAGAATAATAGTTTTATTTGCAATCTTAATATTTTTATAAGATAAATTAAAATCTACATCACTTATCTTTTTTCCTTCTATATCATATACTACCATATTATAAGGATTATCCGCTTGTCCATTTGCAAGAACTAAACCAATATATTCCTCATCATAGAATATACTCTTAATTTCTTTATCAATAGATATCTCTGCTATAACCGATGGTTTCTGTTTCATTGAATATAATACAACCTTATCATCACCAAATGCCACAACTGTATCATTGTTTACAAATTCCACTCTTGCAACCATAGTTTTATCAAAATTATATCCACCTACAAATCTATCTACTTCATTCTTACCTATCTCTGAGTAATTGTAAAAAACAACCTTTGACTGAATAACTCCACTACCCACACATAAATATGAAACAACTAGTTTCGTTCCATCTTCTGAAATAGATATATCAACCGGGCAACCTTGACTAGATAAAACCGATTGTCCTTTCGCAATTCTTGTGCCATCTTCGTCAATAACTTCTATATAACTTAATTCTGAATTCTCTCCTGTAATAGCAGCAACGATTCCATTATCCGAAACATCAAGCCCTACTATCGGGTACTCAGTCTCTACCTGACCTTGAAAACCTTTGTTATTGCATATGTAAATAGTATTAGATTTCTGCTCAGCAACTGCAACATAACTATTACATATATCTATAATTGGCTCTCTCATTTCAAATGCATGATTCCAATATGTCTTACTACCATTTAAATAAGCTATACCATCTTCACTATATCGAAGCATGTAATCGTCAAATTCGTAAAACCTTCCATTATAATTGTCTGTTATCTGGGCCGTCTCCAAAACTTCATATGATGTATATACCTTATTATCAAGATAAATAAGATATCCCACACCAGCTATAATTAACACCGCTATTAAGATAATCCACTTAGATGCCTTACTACGTCTGTGACGCTTAAGTTTTTCCTCGAGAACATCTTCATCTGTTTCTTCATTTAGCTTTGAATCTCTTTCCCTCATGTATTTTCTAATATCTGACATATTTACACTTCCTATAATCTCAAGTATATAAATACTTTGTTTTTATTGATTTAGCATACCACATATAAAAGATTTATGGAAGAAGAATCTTTTGCCCCTCGATAACATAATTCTCATTCTCTAATTTGTTTAATGCTATAATATCTTTTATCTTATCTGCAGAACCGCACTTGGATAATGCTATACTATACAGTGTATCACCCGATTCGACAATATATACTTCATATTTCTGATTAGGCTCTGATATAGTAGCCCCTGTTTGCGTAGTTGTCTCTTGATCTTCGGTCGTCTTTTTATTTGTTGTGTCGTCTACCACTGTAGTATTCTCAGTTGCCACAGCTTCCTTGTCTGTTGTAGTTTCTTCATTTGTTGCAGTATTCTGACCATCTCCAGACTTATCCTCCTCTGTAGAAGTCTTTGCACTTTCCTTTGTCGACGCTTCTGCTGCTGTGGTGATTTGCTCTACATTGCCATTAACAGAAACAATATCTCCTTGATTACCTTCTTTCTGAACAATTCCATTCATCAAGCTATTAAACTTATCAGATAACGCATCCATTTTTCCATTACTCCCCATATAATACACTATACCTGCCAAAGCTAATATAGTCGCAAAGGATGCCGCCTTGCCAAACTTAATTGTTTTAGGAACAAGCTTCTCTGGCTTCCCATTGTTAATAGCTATACCATATTTTCCTACATCTTTAACTTCCTTCTTTTCTTCAATTCCATAAGAAGTATATCCTGTCCCAAATAGATAATCTTCAAATTCAGAAGCCTTTTCAAAATAGACATGGTAGCAAGACTGCTTTCGCATGCCATTACGTTCATAAACATAAAACGCCTCATCACTTTCCTCTCTTACTATATTTAAATATACTTTTCCATTTCCCGCAAAATGATCTAAATGTAGCTTCTTAATAGCATGAATATCCTTGGCAAGGTCTAATTCTGCTGATGCGAACCATCCTACTATATCACTTTTCTTATAATACCTTTTCAAATTATCATATATCCCTGTCCATACATCATCACTAAAAAGAATTGTATTCTCTATGATGTTATCAACCTCAATTACTCCATTAATAAAAACATATGTGTAACCATTACCTTGTTTTTTCTCCCCTAATAGCACACCATATCTAAGCCCGTCATTAGATGTGGGCTCTTGTTTTATATAGAAGAGAACATTTTCTTCTATATATATTTGATAATTCATATTGGCATCCCCTTGACCAATCTGCTTTATATTTTTAGGCAGACGAATATTCACATCTGGTTTAATGCCTTCACTATTTGTTTCCCTATAAATTGTTTCTATCATACCCTACCTCCTTAATGCATAACTGTGTTATCTTCCATAGAAAAAAGCAGCTGGAATATTTCCACCTGCTTTACATTATCACCTTATATATAAGAAGACTGTCATAATCTGATAGCTACAACTTATAAGTTTTTTCAATAATTAGACAACCTAAGACATTGTCTGCTATTTATTTGCAACTGTTTTAGAAAGATTGACTGCTTCTCCAACATTCGACACCTGGCCATTGATAATATATGATATAAGTAAATTAATTCTATCTACTGTCATATTTTCCTCACCAAGGTATACACCATAGTTTGAAGATAAGTTAATGGACATATCCTTCTGCTTTTGCTCTAATTCTTTAAGCTGTAAAGATACTTCTGCGATCTGCTTCTTGATTTTCTCAATCTTTGGCATATCACGATTAGTTATCTCTTCACAAATATCTGCCTTAGTAGTCTTTTCAAAATCTGCTAATACATCATTCTTTCTGCGAACAATATCTTCTATAGTATCTTCCAATTCCTTGATATCCTCATCATATTCATGGAGACCATATCTATCCTCATCCTTGTCCTTCTTAATCTTTTTCTTGATTCTCTCAATCTTTCCTTTATTCTTACGAATAGCGCTGCGCTTAGGAATCATATCCTCATAGGCTTCTCTATTTCGCACTCTAGCATAATTATATCCCAACATATAAATCAATACGCTTACGATAATAAATACAATAATTACAAACACTTTTAAAAATTTCTTAGCTCCAAACAACCATGCCATAAAGCTAGGGAATGCAACTATACCTATTACAAAAGTAAGCACAAGGACAATTAAGTCCTTAAGGTTCCTCGGATAATACAGGCTATAAATAAAACCTTTATCCATAAAGCCCGGAACACCTTTTTGCTTAAAATATGTCTTTATCTCTTCTTTAATGTTCTTATTCTCATTAACTAAGTCGGCTGTCTCTTCCTTGATACGTTCTGCAACCTTCTTACTCTTTTCCTTGCCTCTTTCATTTCGAACCTTCTTAAGTCTATCTTGAGACTTATCAAGCTCCTTGTCAAAATTGGAAACAACCTGTTCTCTTCTCTTCTTAATAGTACTCTCAATATTTAATGAAAGCTGCTTCTCTTCAGCTACCACATCCTTCTCAAGACGGCGTTTCTCATTTGTTAATGTTGTAATCTCCCCACGGACTTTGTCCCTAGCCTCAATAAGACCACGAACATTTATCACGTCTCAATCCATTGTGCCACTGTCGGCCAATAGTCGGCTGGCTCAAACGTATATCCAAACACAGGGTGTTCAAGACGGCGGCGCAGGGCATCAACAATGAAAGGAGGAGTTTCCCAAT
>JAFOCU010000069.1 GCA_017381055.1 Lachnospiraceae bacterium | reverse complement strand
TACAACTTTTAAATATGAAACAAGTGAACAGATGGGTAAGTTATTTGATCTTGAAGATACAGGATATTTTTATACAAGACTTCAGAATCCAACAAATGATGCAGTTGCAGCAAAGATTGCTGAGCTTGAAGGCGGTATAGGAGCTATGCTTACATCATCTGGTCAGGCGGCGAATTTCTATGCTGTTTTTAATATTTGTGAGCAGGGTGGTCATGTGGTTGCATCAGCGCCTATTTATGGTGGTACATTTAACTTATTTAATGTAACATTAAGAAAGCTTGGACTTGATTTTACATTTGTTGATCCAGATGCATCAGAAGAAGAACTTGCAAAGGCCTTTAAGCCAAATACAAAGGCAGTATTTGCGGAAACAGTATCAAACCCTTCATTAGTAGTGTTAGATATTGAGAAGTTTGCTAGATTAGCACATTCTCATGGTGTGCCACTTATTCTTGATAACACATTTGCAACACCTATTAATTGTCGTCCATTTGAGTGGGGAGCAGATATTGTAACTCATTCTACAACAAAGTATATGGATGGTCACGCTATGGCAGTAGGTGGTTGTATCGTAGATAGTGGTAATTTTGATTGGGAAGCTAATGCTGATAAATTCCCAGGTCTTACACAGCCAGATGATTCATATCACGGAATTGTATATACACAGAAGTTTGGAAAGTTAGCTTATATTACTAAAGCTACAGTTCAGCTTATGAGAGATTTAGGTTCTATCCAGTCTCCACAGAATGCATTCCTTACAAATGTTGGTTTAGAGACACTTCATTTAAGAATGCAGAGACATTGTGAGAATGCTCAGAAGGTTGCTGAGTATCTCGAGAAGAATGAAAAGGTAGCATGGGTAAATTACTCAGGTTTACCAGCTAATAAGTATTATGAATTAGCTAAGAAGTATATGCCAAATGGTACTTGTGGTGTGATTTCCTTCGGTCTTAAGGGCGGAAGAGATGAGAGTATTAAGTTTATGGATAACTTAAAGCTTGCGGCTATTGTTACACATGTGGCAGATTCACGTACATCGGTCTTACATCCAGCAAGCCATACACACAGACAGCTTACAGAAGAGCAGCTTATTGAAGCTGGTGTTCAGCCAGATTTAATTAGATTAAGTGTTGGTATTGAGGATGCTGACGATATTATTGCTGATATTGAGCAAGCATTAAATGCTTAATGTTTTTTAGGAGGACGAAATGAGGTTTAGACCATGTATAGATATTCACAATGGTAGTGTGAAGCAGATTGTGGGAGGAAGTATAAAAGAAGCGGAAGGTAAGGTTGTTGAGAATTTTGTTTCTGAACAGGATGCAGCGTTTTATGCCAATATGTACAAGGAAATGGGCATTTCAGGTGGACATATTGTTATCTTAAATGATATTAACTCTCCATATTATGATTTAACTAAGGAGCAGGCGTTGCTTGCGCTTGAAACTTACCGAGGAGGCATGCAGGTAGGTGGAAGCATTGATCCGAAGAATGCGATTGGTTATTTGGATGCTGGTGCAAGTCATGTTATTATCACTTCTTATGTTTTTCATAATGGCATAATCAATATGGACAATTTGAAATTCTTAACAAACAGAGTTGGCAAGGAAAGAATAGTATTAGATTTAAGCTGTAGAAAGGTTGATGGCAAATTCCTTGTGGCGACCAATAGATGGCAGACACTTACAAACGTAGAGGTAAATGAGCAGCTTTTCTATGATTTAGAGCAGTATTGTGATGAGTTTTTAATTCATGCTGTTGATGTAGAAGGCAAAGCCAGTGGGATTGAAGAAGATGTTGCTAGTTTATTAGGTAGATTAGAAGGCATGAAGGTAACTTATGCTGGAGGAATTTCTAGTTTTGAAGATTTAGATAAGTTGAAGAAAATAGGCAATGGGAAGGTTGATTTTACAGTAGGAAGTGCTCTTGATATCTTCGGTGGAAATATGGATTTCAAGAAGGTTTGTGCATATAAATAGTATAACTTGAAAAATATACGCAGATATTGTAAAATATATTCAAATGTCAAAAGGTTATAAACCACATGTGCTTGACATATGTGGTTTTATGACGTATTGAAGCCAAATAAAGTGAATTGTAGATATGAGGTGGCGTATGAGTGGTCATGTAAATTTTGTCTATGATTTAGGTAACGATGAAAATCCAGAGGATATTAAGCACTTTTTGTTTCTTGAGAGCGTCAGAATAAGCCAAGAGAAGCAGGAATTGGCTGATGAGCTTAGAAATATAGAGCTAGAACGAAAAAAACTAGCTAGAGAGAAAGATTTATTTGAAAAGCAATGGAAGCTGTTAGAGAAAGAGCTTAGAAAGATCGGTACCGACAGAGATAAAATAGCTAGAGATAAGGCGTATATAGAAAGAGAAAAGTCGAATTTGAGAAGGCTACAAGCTCAGCATAGAATGTCTATGGAGGGTGTTACTGTGAAAACTGGTACATTTTTTGCAGGTGTTAATGGCACTGTGGCTTTGCGAAAGAGATATAAAGAATTGCTTAAAATCTATCATCCTGATAATGGCAATGGAGATGCAGACACACTTCTTGCTATTAATAGGGAATATGAGGAAGTTAAAAAAAGATTTGGGTTAGAATAGGTCTAAATGATGGAGGATGACATGAGTAAAATAACTATTCCTAAGAATTATAAGTCAGAATTAAATTTATATGATACACAGATTGGAATTAAGACAGTAAAGGATTTCTTTCAGAATCTTTTAGCTGAAAATCTTAATTTACTTAGAGTATCAGCGCCACTTTTTGTTACACCAGAATCGGGCTTAAATGATAACTTAAATGGAGTAGAACGTCCTGTAAGATTTGGTATATTGGAGCAGGATGATTATGAGGTTGAAATTGTTCAGTCTCTTGCTAAGTGGAAGAGATATGCATTAAAGAAGTATGGTTTTAAAGAAGGCGAAGGTCTTTATACGGATATGAATGCTATTAGAAGAGACGAAGAAACAGACAATATCCACTCTATCTTTGTTGATCAGTGGGACTGGGAGAAGATTATAACTAAGGAAGAAAGAACTGAAGAGACATTAAGAGACTTAGTTAATAAGGTATATAGCGCACTTCGTAAAACAGAGAAGTATATGTCGATTAGATATGATTATATAAAGGAAATTCTTCCAGATGAAATATTTTTTGTTACAACAGAAGAATTAGCTAAAATGTTCCCAGATAATACACCAGAGGAAAGAGAGTACTACATAGCTAAGGCTAAGGGTGCCGTATGCGTTATGAAGATTGGTGATGTTATGGAGAATGGTGAGAAGCATGGCAATAGAGCACCAGACTATGATGATTGGTCTCTTAATGCTGACATTGTAGTGTATTACCCAGTTCTTGATATTGCATTAGAATTATCATCTATGGGTATCAGAGTTGATAGAGAAACATTGGCTGAGCAGTTAGCAAAGGCTGGTTGTGAAGATAGAGCAGAGCTTGATTTCCAAAAAGCTATTTTAAATGATGAGCTTCCTTATACAGTAGGAGGAGGAATTGGACAGTCGAGAATATGTATGTTTTTCTTAAGAAAAGCGCATATAGGTGAGGTTCAGTCTTCTATTTGGCCAGATCATATAAGAGAATTAGCTGCTGAAAAGGGTATTTTATTCTTATAAAACAAAGCATTTTGACAAAAATAAATATAGTATGTATAATGATCATGTAGAGATTCTTCTCTACATGATTTTTTATCATATTAAGAAAGTTCTTTTTAGAACATCTTATTTTAATCAAAGTTGCAGGGCAACTACGATTTAGTCTTTTTATTTTTATAGTAGCAATATAACTACGATTCGATTTATAACCCCAATATTTAAAGAATTGTATATTTGGATAATCTTTCTTTTGTAAAGAAAGGTACGGAGTAAATGTATAGTAAAGTATATAGTGCTGCAATTCAAGGAATAGCTATGGAAATTGTTGCAGTAGAAACAGATGTAAGCGATGGTTTACCTTCTTTTGAGATGGTAGGCCTATTAAATTCTGAGGTAAAGGAGGCAAGAGAACGAGTTCGCTCTGCTATTAAAAATACAGGGTATTTATTGCCACCTAAAAGAATAACAGTCAATTTATCACCGGCTGATATAAGAAAAGAGGGAAGCAGTTTTGATTTGCCTATAGCAGTATCTATTCTTACGTCGTTAGGACTTGTTAATAAGAAAAATGGAGGGGATGATAAAATTCTTATTGCTGGTGAATTAAGTCTTAGTGGAGAAATATTGCCTATGAATGGCGTGTTACCAATGGTTTTGGCGGCTAGAGAAAAAGGAATAAGGAAATTTATAGTACCAAAGATAAACGCTAAGGAAGGGGCAGTTGTTGACGATGTAGAGATATATGGAATGTCATCTTTGAGAGATGTAATTAGTTTTATGAATGGTAGTGAATATGAGAAAGAACCTTATGTTGACTTTTATACTATGTATGATAATGGTGAAGAAAAGGATGGAGAACTTGATTTTTCTGATATATCAGGTCAAGAATCAGTTAAGAGAGCGGCTAAAATTGCTGTAGCTGGAATGCATCATATGTTACTTATAGGAACACCAGGTTCTGGAAAGTCTATGATTGCAAAAAGAATACCGGGAATACTTCCTAAACCGGATATGGAAGAATGTATGGAGATAACTAAAATACATAGTATAGCAGGAGAACTAAAGGGTACAAGTATTAAACTTAAAAGACCGTTTAGATCTCCTCATCATTCAGTGACGGATAAAGCATTGATTGGAGGTGGAACTAATCCAAAGCCAGGAGAAATAACTCTAGCTCATAGAGGAGTATTGTTTTTGGATGAACTTGCAGAATTTCGTAGAGAAACTATAGATTCTTTGAGACAGCCACTTGAGACAGGAGAGGTGATTATTAATCGATTAAATGGTACGTATGTATTTCCGGCAGCTATAATGCTAGTAGCGGCGACTAACCCGTGCAAATGTGGTTATTATCCAGATAGAAATAGGTGTTCATGCTCGGAGGTACAGGTAAAGAATTATCTTGGGAAAATTAGTGGACCGATACTTGATAGAATAGATATAAGTGTAATTACGCCGACGGTAATGGTTGATGACTTAAGTAAAAAAACTGGTGAAACTAGTGAGGAAATTAGAGTAGCTATAGAGAAAGTTCGAAAAATTCAGGAAGATAGATTTTTTGAGGAAAAATTTCGTTTTAATAGTGAGATTCCACCAGCAAAGCTAGATGTGTATTGCAAAATGACAGATAAAGCGAAGAATGTTATGAATAGAGCGTATAAAGCATATGGGTTAAGTGTAAGGTCGTATCACAAGCTTATACGAGTGGCGCGAACGATTGCAGATTTAGATGATGCTTATTATATAGAAGAAAAGCATATTGCAGAGGCATTAGGATATAGAACGGAGCTGTTTTAGGAGGGATTGTTATGAATTATGAAGAGAGTAAGTATTGGTTATGGTTAACATACATTCCAATGATGTGGTGTGAAAAGGCCAAGAAATGCTTAGATGTGTTTGGAACACCAAGAGAGTTATTTGAAGCAAAAGAGGAACTGTTAGAAAAAACAGGAATATTTTCTGAGGAAGATATTTATAATATTGTAAGTTCAAAGAATAATATTAATATAGAAGAAAAATGGAATCAGATGGATAAAAAAGGGATAAAGTTTGTAACTATAGATGATGATGGGTACATAGATAAACTTAGAATATACGAGGATAAGCCATTGTGGTTATTTTATAAGGGTGAATTACCTAAGGACAATGATAAACTTGTAGGAATGGTAGGGGCTAGAAATTGTAGTCAATATGGAAAGACTATGGCAGAGAATATAGCTTGTAAGTTGCCGCTATATTCTATTGGGGTTGTAAGTGGATTAGCAAGAGGAATAGATGTGGCAGCGCATAGGGGAACTATAATGGGTAGAGGAAAAACATATGCTGTATTAGGCTGTGGAGTGGATATATGTTATCCGAGAGAAAATATAAATACTTATATGGAGGTAATAGCTAATGGGGCAGTTATATCTGAGTATCCGCCAGGATGTCAACCTATGCCGTGGCAGTTTCCTTATAGGAATAGAATAATAAGTATGTTATCTGATGCAGTGGCTGTGTTAGAAGCAAAAAGAAAATCTGGTTCGCTTATAACTACAGATTATGCTCTTAAGTATGGAAAAGAGATTTTTGCATTGCCAGGAAGGGTTACAGACACCTTGAGTGAAGGGTGTAATGATCTTATAAAATCGGGCGCTTCTATACTTACAGAGGCTGAAGATATGCTCTTTGCTACAGGGGTGTATTTTGATGATAAAGATATCCAAAAAAATAAAAACAAAAAAATTATACTTGAAAAAGAAAATGAAGTAGTGTATAGTTGCCTTGATTTGTTGCCTCAAAGTATAGAAGAGATAATAGATAAGACGGGCATGAATTCAAGTGAAGTATATGAGGTTTTAATGAATTTAGAAATGGATGGATTGGTGATAGAACCAGTTCGAAACCATTATGCTAGAAAAAAATAAAAGGGTGTATGGAGGTAAAGATGGCTAAGTATTTAGTAATAGTGGAGTCGCCTGCCAAGGTAAAGACAATAAAGAAGTTTTTAGGTTCGAGTTATGAGGTTATAGCATCTAACGGACATATTAGAGATCTTCCAAAAAGTACAATGGGCATAGATATAGAAAATGATTATGAGCCAAAGTATATTACTATTAGAGGAAAAGGCGATAAGCTTGCAGAGATAAAAAGATATGTAAAAAAGGCAGATAAAGTATATCTTGCAACTGACCCTGACCGTGAGGGTGAGGCTATTTCTTGGCATTTACAGAATGCATTAAAACTTGATAATAAAAAAATACATCGTATTACCTTCAATGAGATTACAAAAAATGCAGTTAAGGAGTCTATTAAGAATTCTAGAGAGATTAATACTAATCTTGTAGATGCTCAGCAGGCTAGAAGAGTTCTAGATAGAATGGTAGGATATAAGATTAGTCCAGTTCTTTGGGCTAAGGTAAAGAGAGGATTAAGTGCAGGTAGAGTTCAGTCTGTGGCTCTTCGTATGATTTGCGATAGAGAGGAAGAAATTAATGCATTTATATCTGAGGAATACTGGACATTAGATGTAAATCTTACTGTGGAAGGTGAAAAAAAGCCGCTTACAGCTAAGTTTTACGGTGATGAGAATGGCAAGATTGAGATTGCAAATGAAGAACAGTTAAAGGATATCCTTAAAAAGATCAAGAAAGCAACATTTAAGCCAGTAGAGATAAAAAATGGTGAGAGAGTTAAGAAGGCGCCATTGCCATTTACAACTAGTACATTGCAGCAGGAGGCGTCAAAGGCTCTTAATTTTTCTACTCAGAAGACAATGCGTCTTGCTCAGCAGTTATATGAAGGCGTTGATATTCAGGGATATGGAACTATAGGTTTGATAACATATCTTCGTACAGACTCTGTCAGAATTTCAGACGAAGCAGATATGGCTGCAAGAAAGTATATAGAAGAAGTATATGGAGCAGATTATGTATCTAAGACAGAACAGGCTAAAAAGAGTGGAAATAAGATACAGGATGCTCATGAAGCTATTCGTCCAACACAGATAGAACTTACACCAACTATCTTGAAGGATCAGCTATCAAGAGATTTATTTAGATTATATCAGCTTATCTGGAAGAGATTTGCTGCAAGTAGAATGGAAAATGCTAAGTATGATACAACATCTATAAAGATTAAGGCGTCTGATTATTTGTTTACAACATCTACATCGAAGCTTGCCTTTGAAGGTTTTATGTCTGTTTATGTTGATGCGGATGAAGAAAAGGCAAAGGCTAATGTTGTGTTAAAGGGAATTACTAAGGACACAAAGCTAGGTTTGATTGACACAGATGGTAAGCAACATTTTACTCAGCCACCTGCGCACTTTACTGAGGCTGCACTTGTAAAAGCTTTAGAGGAGCAGGGAATTGGAAGACCAAGTACTTATGCGCCTACTATTACAACTATACTTGCTAGACGTTATGTTATAAGAGAGAATAAGAATCTTTATGTTACAGAATTAGGCGAGGCTGTTAATGGTATTATGAAAACAGCTTTCGAGGTTATAGTAGATTCTAGTTTTACAGCTAATCTTGAATCTTTACTTGATATGGTGGAAGAAGGAAAGGTTAACTGGAAGACAGTAATTAGAAACTTCTATCCAGATTTGGCAGATGCTGTTGATAATGCAGAAAAAGAGCTTGAAAAGATTAATATAGAGGATGAGACTACAGATGTAGAGTGTGATGTATGTGGTCGCAATATGGTTATTAAATATGGTCCTCATGGCAAGTTCTTGGCATGCCCTGGATTCCCAGAGTGTAGAAATACAAAGCCATATTTTGAAAAGATAGGCGTATTATGTCCAGATTGTGGTCAGGATATAGTTATCAGAAAGACTAAGAAAGGTAGAAAATTCTTTGGATGTATTAACAATCCAGAATGCGAATTTATGTCATGGTCAAAGCCTGTTGAAAAGAAATGTCCAAAGTGCAATAAGTATATGGTTCAAAAGGGAAATAAAATTGCATGTAGTGATGAAAAGTGTGGATATATAGAATAATTGACTGTTAAATGATTGATTTTTTACAAAATAAGCGAAAAATATGTTTATTTTGCAAAAAAAACCTTGTTTTGAATAATAAAATATGCTATATTTATAAAAGAAAATGAGACTGTGAATTTTTATATTTGATGAGGAGGCGTATTGATGAGCGTACAGTTACTAGATAAGACGAGAAAAATCAACAAATTATTGCATAACAATAATTCTACAAAAGTAGTTTTTAATGATATTTGTAGTGTTTTAAGTGATATTCTTGCATCTAATATTTTGGTTATAAGCAAGAAAGGTAAGGTTTTAGGTTGTGCTAAGCGCTCTGACGTGGAGGAGATAAGTGAGTTTATTACAGGAGAGGTTGGTTCTCTTGTAGATAATATGCTTAACGAAAGATTACTTTCTATCCTTTCTACACAGGAGAATGTTAATTTGACAACCTTGGGCTTTAAGGAAGAGGCTGCCAAGAGATTCCAAGTCATTATTGCACCTATAGATATAGCTGGTGAGAGACTAGGTACATTATTTATTTATAAGAGCAGTAACAATTATGAGATAGATGATATCATTTTAAGTGAGTATGGAACAACTGTTGTTGGACTTGAGATGATGAGATCGGTTAATGAGGAGAATGCAGAAGAAGAGAGAAAATTCCAAATTGTTCGTTCTGCTATAAGTACATTGTCGTTCTCAGAACTTGAAGCTATTATGCACATTTTTGATGAGCTTAATGGTACAGAGGGAATTCTTATTGCTAGTAAGATTGCAGATAGAGTGGGTATTACTCGTTCAGTTATTGTTAATGCTTTAAGAAAGTTTGAATCAGCGGGAGTTATAGAGTCTCGTTCTTCAGGCATGAAGGGTACATATATTAAGGTTCTCAATGATGTAATATTTGTGGAACTAGAGAATATTCGTAAGAAATAGTTAAATATATTGGATTTTTGTCGATATATATATTAACAGAATCGAAGGTTTAAAGGGATTTAGACCACCACTTAAGGCGTATGGAAACGCACTTTTTGTGGTGGTCTTTTGTGTTATTAAATCTAAGGAAAAGATTTCCGAAAAGTTATATAGTATTTGTCGAAAAAACTTGATATTTTTAGTTTATTAACCTATAATGTTATGTAGAAAAAATGGGTAAATTTGATATGAAAGGATGTAGCGTATGATTAATTCAAATGCTTATAATTATATAAATGTTCTTACAAAAGCAGCGGATGCTTCTTGGACAAGAAATGAAATTATTACAAATAATCTTGCAAACGTGGATACACCAGGTTATAAGAGAAAAGATGTTAGCTTCCAGAATTATTTATTACAGGAGCTAACAAGTGGAGACAGTACATCGTTAAGAACCAGAGTTAATGATGTAGAGGTTGGAAATCTTAATGCCACAGTATATACAGATTTTAGTGAGTTATCATATAGATTAGATGGCAATAACGTAGACATAGATACAGAAAATGTTGAGTTTGCGTCAAACCAGTTGTATTACCAGACTGTATTAGACACAATTAATCATCAGTTTTCAATGCTTAAAGCAGCTATGCAGAAGTAATTAGAGGAGGGTTATTATGGCGATTTTTACATCATTTGATATAAGTGCATCAGGTATGACTGCACAGAGACTTCGTTCGGATATTATTTCACAAAATCTTGCAAATGTTAATTCAACAAGTTCGCAGGATGGTGGTGCATATAGAAGAAAGACAGTTGTATTTTCGGAGAAGAATGCAACAGCTTTTAGTGATGTTTTGTTATCTACTGCTGGAACAGTTGGTTCGGGTGTTAAGGTGACAAAGGTTATAGAGGATTATGAAACACCTATGAATAAGGTGTATGATCCAGCGCATCCAGATGCAGATGAGGACGGCTATGTTACATATCCAAATGTCAATGTTGTAACAGAGATGACAAATCTTATCGATGCGTCTAGATCTTATGAGGCAAATGTAACAGCATTTAATGCGTCTAAGTCTATGGCACTTAAGGGATTAGAGATTGGAAAATAATATAAATAATTGATGAAGGTTTAAGTTTAGAAAGGTGTAAATTATGGATATAGCAACAAATATTTCTTCTGTTATTTCAGGAATACAGGATAAAAGAAATACTATGATAAACGGAGGGGCGCAATCTACAGGAGAAGCAAATAATGCGTTTTCAACAATATTTGATCAGATGGTTAATCTTGTAGGTGAGACTGATGCTTTATCAGCAGAAGCGGAGAAGGCAGAAATTAATTTCTCATTGGGAAATGCGGATAGCACACATGAAGTTACTGTGGCTCAGCAGAAGGCGTTGGTATCTTTACAGTATACAGTAGCTGTAAAAAATGCCCTTATGGATGCGTATAGAGAGATTATGAATATTCAGATATAGTATAATATTGGAGAAGTGTAATGGACGAGAAGCTAAAAGATGTCCAGAAGAAAATAGTTGACTTCTGGAAAAAATATGATAAAAAGCAAAAAACTATAATAATCAGTATCACAGCAGTAGTGTTGTTGGCACTGATTATTCTTGCTGTTGTTTTAACAAAAACAGAATATGTAAAACTTGTTGAGTGTGGAGATACAGTTACAGCTGCAGATGTAGCAGCAGCTCTTGATAAAGAGGGTATAGAGTATGTCACAGAAAATGAAGGTTTAACCATTTTGGTTGCGGAGGAAAATTTAGAGACTGCGTCTTATCTCATTGCACAGGATGGTTTGACATCTACATTGTATTCATTTGATTCTTATATTGAGGATGGAGGATTTTCATCTACATCAACAGATAGAGAGAGAGCATGGCAGAGAGTGTTAGAGGACAGAATGAAAGCTACTATTGAGAGCTTTGATTATGTTAAGTCAGCACATGTTATGTTTACTATGCCAGAGGAGAAACTTACAGTATTAGATAATGATGAAGAGACATACGTAAGTTTGAAGCTTACTCTTAAGGGAGAGATGCCTGATGGCTCAGCAGAAGGACTTGCTAGATTTGTTGCTACAGCAGTAGGAAATCCTACAACAAATAGCATTACTATTATTGATAATGCAGGAAGAACATTGTTCCAAGGTTCTAGAAACTATGAAGATGATGGAACTATGTCCACATCTAAGAATGAAGAGATCAGAGATAGATTCCAAAATGAGGTTATAAACAATGTAAGTAAGGCTCTTATGGCTACAGGACGTTACTCTACAGTTACAGTCTCACCAGCTCTTGATATTACATTTGACAAGGTTGATAAGGTTACAACAGAATATTTTAATCCAGACGAGGTGTTGGACAATGAATATATTTATCAGCAGGAGGGTGGAACGAGTTCTGGTGGAGTTCCGGGAACAGACTCAAATGATGATGATACAGGATATATGATTGAGTTAGGAGAAGGTTCTAATAACTCAGTTATGATTAATAAAAACGATTATGCCGTAAGTAGTACAATTACATCTGTTGATGGAGAGAGAGGTACATGTAATAGAACTACATCTAAGGTAGCTGTTACAGTTAGTGCATATGAGTATCATGATAGAGCAACCTTAGAAGATAGTGGCGCACTTGATGATATGACATGGGAAGAATATATTGAGGCTAACAAGGCAGTTAAAGATTTAGAGATTACAGAAGGTATTGAAGAACTTATTAAGGCAGCTAGTGGTATTGACAACATAGTTGTTGTTGGTTCTGTTATTCCAGTATTTGAAGATACAACAGATGAAGGTACATTTGTACAGAAGATTTTACCAATAATTCTTGCAGTGATAATCTTAGGATTATTAGGATTTATGGTATGGAGAAGTTTAAGACCTGTAGAGATTACAGAGGTTGAGCCAGAGTTATCAGTAGAAGAATTACTTTCTGCTACAAGAGAAAAGCAACAAGGTGTTGAGGATATTGATCTTGAAGAGAAGTCAGAGACAGGCAAGGCTATCGAGAAGTTTGTTGATGAAAATCCAGAAGCAGCTGCATTGCTTCTTAGAAATTGGCTTAATGATGATTGGGGTTAAAAGGTAAATTGGAGGTATAGTTATGGCAAAAAATGTCCAAATGTCTGATGTTAGCGGTCTTACTAAATCAGCGATTTTGTTGATTGCATTGGGGCCAGAGAAGTCGGCAAAGATATTTAAGCATCTTAAAGAAGATGAAATAGAGCAGCTAACACTTGAGATTGCAAATACAAGAAGTGTTTCGCCACAGACAAAAGAAGATGTCATGGCTGAGTTTTATCAAGTGTGTATTGCGCAACAGTATATTGCAGAGGGTGGTATCACTTATGCTAAGGAATTGCTTGAAAAAGCTCTTGGTACGGAGAAGGCACAGGATGTTATCAGTAAGCTTACAGCGTCATTGCAGGTTCGACCATTCGAATTTATCAGAAAGACAGATCCAGCGCAGTTGCTTAACTTTATTCAGGATGAACATCCACAGACTATTGCTCTTATTCTTTCATACTTACCAGCTCATCAATCATCTATGATTGTGTCAGCGCTTCCATTGGAAAAACAGGCGGATGTAGCTAAGAGAATTGCAAAGATGGATAGAACATCACCAGATGTAATTAAGGAAGTTGAAAGAGTGTTAGAGAAGAAGTTATCATC
>JAFOCU010000068.1 GCA_017381055.1 Lachnospiraceae bacterium | reverse complement strand
GGTATAATCTTAATCTTAGAATTTTCTTTTACATCAACTTTTGCTGTTCTCAAATTTACGCACCTCTTCTCTAAACAAAAACTACTGTTCAATATTCACATCATCTAAAATCTCAGCAAAAATCTTAGATACAGCTTCTAATTCGTTATCATCCTCTACGATCTCATATACAGCCTCAGTCTCTTCTGGACTAGATGTGTCCTTAAGAATATAAGCTACTGATTCTTCATCAGATTCATCCTCTGTAACAAGTAAATAATCTGTATTATTCACTCTTGTCTGCTCAACTACAAAAAACTCTACCTCTTCATTTGTATCATGAATAACAAATTTAATCTTCTCTACCATGACTCTCTCCATTTCTCTTTTCAATTGATAATTTGTCTAGATACCCCTGCAGAATAAAAGTTGCTGCTATACTATCCACGTACTTCTTTCTGTCTTCACGTCTTACATTAGCTTCCATCATAAGTCTGTCAGCTGCCACTGTTGTAAGTCTTTCATCCCACATTATAACTTCAAGCTCTGTTCTTCTCTCTAACATAGCTTTAAATTCCATAGTTTTTTCTACACGTTCTCCACACGAACCATCCATATTTTTAGGCAATCCAAGAACTATCTTCTCCACTTCATACTCTTTAACTAATTCTTCGATTCTCGCCAAGGTTCTTCTTAACTTATTCTCCTGCTCTCTTCGTACAATTTCAATTCCTTGCGCAGTAATTAAAAGTGCATCAGAGACTGCCACACCTACTGTTTTTGACCCAAAATCAAGTCCCATTATTCTCATAATCTACGTTCCTTTTTATTGTAAGTTAATTATTTTAACTTATTATTAATATAATAGTGAAGCGCTTCCTCTATAAGCTCATCCCTCTCCACCTTCATAATCATAACTCTCGCATTGTTATGAGAAGTTATATATGTTGGATCTCCAGACATAATATAACCTACAATCTGATTAACCGGATTGTAACCTTTCTGAGACAAAGCATTGTAGACATGTTCTAAAACCTGTCCAACTTCAATCTTTGGCTCCTGCACTTCCTTAAAATATTGTGTATTATTACTTACTTCATTCATTGTATTTATCTGCCTTTCTAGTTCCCCACGCACTATTTTTCTAACTTTATACTAATACATTTCTTTCATATTCGCAAGTAAAATTTCATTTTTTATTCGACCTTTTAAAACAACAGGTATTATTTTACCCACATATTCATCTGAAATATCCATAACAACTTTAACATACTCTCTTGTATGTCCTACCATATATGTCTTGCCATCTATTGTCATAGGTTCTTCTATAAGAACCTCTGCATCCTTACCCAAAAATGTATCTATATACTCTTCTCTAAGTCTCTCACCTATGGCTATAAGCTTATCACTTCTTACAGTCTTTATCTCTTCTCTTACTTGATTTTCCATAACAGCGGCTTTAGTTCCCTGTCTCTTTGAGTACTTGAAAATATGCATTTCAGAAAATGCAACCTTTGCCAAAAACTCGCTTGTAGTCTTAAACTCTTCCTCTGTCTCTCCTGGGAAACCTACTATCACATCAGTTGTAATAGCGGCCTGCGGATAATACTTTCTAATAAGCTGACATTTTTCATAATACTCATCAGCACTATAATGACGATTCATTCTCTTTAATGTATCATCACATCCACTCTGAAGCGACAAATGAAAATGTGGACAGAACTCTTCCACACTCTTGAGCTCCTCTAAGAATTCCTCTGTTATAATTCCTGGTTCAAGAGAACCCAATCTAATTCTCTTAATGCCATCTACCTTCGCAACCTCTTTAATAGCATCAATCAAACCAAGCTTACCTGTTGCATTCTCAGACTCTTCCTTAGCAAAATCCTTGCCATAAGAACTTAAATGTATACCTGTAAGTACTATCTCCTTATAACCACACTCTGCAAGCTTAGGAATCTCCTCTCCTAAGTCTTCAAGACTTCTACTTCTAATTCTTCCTCTAGCATATGGTATAATACAATAAGTACAAAACTGATTACATCCATCCTGAATCTTTACAAACGCTCTTGTATGTTCACCTACGGTTGTCATCTTCATTTCATCATACTGAGCCTGTCTACTTAAATCCTCTATAAACATATTATTATCTTCTGTCTCATAATATGCATCCAAAATACTTACAATATCCGACTTATTATTATTTCCAATAATTATGTCTATAGCTTCGTCTTTTTTTAGTTCCTCTCCTGCTGCCTGAACATAGCAACCTACAGCCACAACTACAGCATCCTTATTAAGCTTCTTTGCTTTATGAAGCATCTGTCTAGACTTTCTATCTGCCATATTTGTAACTGTACAAGTATTTATTATATATACATCAGCCTTCTCGCTAAAAGCTACTATCTCATAACCATTTTCCTCTAAGGACTGTCTCATAGCCTCAGTCTCATAGGAATTTACCTTACATCCTAAATTGTGTAGTGCAACCTTTCGCATAGTGTCCTCCTACTATATGCAATATGATAAGAAATGTATAATATTTCACAGAATTATGCAATATTTTTTTTACATATTATACATTGACTTTTTTATCAATTAAAGTTAATATAACCTAAGACTAGATGACTATATCATTTAGTTTGAGGTTTTTCATAATGGAGTTTACCTCAATCATTAGATTAATTCAAACACTATTTTATTTTAGGAGGGTATTTTTTATGAAGACAATTAAGATTTGTTTAAACTCAATCGATAAGGTAAAGGCTTTTGTAAATGATATTACAAAGTTTGATACAGATTTCGATTTAGTATCTGGCAGATACGTTATCGACGCAAAGTCAATTATGGGTATTTTCTCTTTAGATTTATCTAAGCCAATCGATCTTTGCATCCACGCTGACGAGAGCACAATCACTCCAATCATGGACGTTGTAAACCCATACATCTGTCAGTAATTACATAGGATATAAATATGCGCGTAGCAATGAGCCATGCACATATTCAATAAAATATGCCTACTGTGTGCAAGCACACAAGTAGGCATATTTTATTGAATATATATACGGCGATGCCGCGACAGTGAGTAAGCGCAAGCTTACAAACCTATCGGCATGGCTCACATTCTTATATCTCCATTAACTTAGAATTTTTTGCTCTATCATTTTTTATTACAATTTACCGTTATATTCCCCATACGTATATTTTTTTTCATATCTTCATTACAAATAACTTCAAACGTCATTACCGTGCTATTATTTCCAGAGATACATGCCATAATATTATCAATATATCCAGATAACTCATTTTCTTCTATAGACGATTTTGTATATAATTGAACTAATAGCCTACGTTCTTCAATCTTTCTAATCAAATCTATTGTTAATCCTGTTTTTTTAATTTGTTCTGTTGAAAGCATTGCATAAAGTTCTTCTGCTTTTGTTTTTGCCTGCTTATATTCATCTTCTGACAAACTGTATCCTGCTTCTTGTGCTTTCTTAGAAAATATTAAATCGCAAATACAGTCGGCCAAAGCATAATCCCATGCATATTCAAATATGTATCCAGAATTTGCACCTGCTGAAAAATGAGTATTCCAATAATCCATAGGATCTTTAGGATTATAGATTAGCGCCTGTTCCTGAATTTTATTTTCCATCTTAAAAATATAATACCCAAACTCTTTCAACGTAACAGGCTGATTTCCTACTGTAACAACTATATCATCTAAATGTTCCTCATAAATAAAAATATTTTTTTCATTATGCCGTTTCATGTAAAATACATAACATATCAATAATAGCACACATATAAAACAAATAATAACTGCAATTTTGTTATATTTTTTTCTATTCATCATACCATTATATCCTTCACTAAATTCAAATTTAACAAACATATTATAGCATATAAATAACCAACTTACCACCATTCCAAAAAAAGCACAATAGTTTCAATACCTATGGCATCATAACTATCGTGCTTATATTCTTATATATCCAGTACTTCTACTGTGCGTACTGCTTCTTCTATCATCTCGTCTATTTTGTCTGCAAGCTTTAACTCTGAATGCTTGATTACATTTAAGTTAGGCTTTGTGACTGGATGCTTTGCTACAAAAGTTGTACAACAATCTTCATATGGCTGTGTTGAGATATCGTATGTGTCTATCTTAAGAGAAATATCTACGATTTCCTGCTTATCAAATGCAATTACAGGACGATATACTGGCATATCTGTATTCTCATCAATTACCATAAGTGACTGCATTGTCTGGCTTGATACCTGGCCTATACTTTCGCCTGTTACAAGGCCTAATGCACCGTTTTGCTTTGCTAATTTTTCTGCAATTTTATACATTACACGCTTCATTATAATAGTAAGCTGTTCATGTGGACACTGCTCATAGATGTACATCTGAATGTCTGTGAAGTTTACTACGTTAAGCTTTATATTGCCTGAGTATGCTGCAACTTTTTCCGCCAAGTCAACTACCTTCTGCTTTGCTCTCTCTGATGTGTATGGTGGTGTATGGAAGTAAACTGCCTCTAACTCTACACCTCTTTTTGCTATCATATATCCTGCGACCGGACTATCGATTCCACCAGAAAGTAAAAGCATTGCTTTTCCAGCTGTTCCTACTGGCATTCCACCTGGACCTGGGATAATCTCTGAATAGATATTTATATGCTTTCTAATTTCGATATTTAACATAACCTTTGGATTACGCACATCAACCTTAATCTCTGGAAATGCATTTAAGATTGCCTCTCCCATATCACAATTGATTGTCATCGAATCCAGCGGATAGTTCTTTCTTGCTCTTCTTGCATTTACCTTAAATGTAATATTCTTATCTGGATACATTTCATCCATATATGCTATTACTTTAGCCTTTAAATCTTCAAAGCCTTCATCTTCTACCTGAATCATTGGACATACGCCAACGATACCGAATACATGTGTAAGAGCATATATTACTTCGTCATAATCATAGCTACTTAAAGCATCTACATAGATTCTTCCATCTTCTTTATGAACCCTGAAATCACCCTCTGCTGATTTCTTTAATGACTTTGCTATATTTGATACAAGGGCATCCTCAAATAAATATCTATTCTTTCCTTTTACACCAATTTCTGCATACTTTATTAAAAATGATTTAAATTCCATAATAGCCTCCTACTTACGTCTTGTAAATTTTCTAAGTAACTCTATCATACCTGCAACAGTATCAACTGCATAATCTAACTCTTCTTTAGTTGTATCATAGCTTAAGCTAAATCTAACTGTTGAATCTATCTGTTCTGGTTTTAAGCCGATACCCTTTAATGTAGCACTAACTGATGGCTTGTTAGATGAACATGCTGAACCAGATGATATATATATTTCCTTATCCTCTAATGAATGAAGCATAACTTCACTTCTAACTCCTAAAAAGCTTACACTAATAATATGCGGCGCACCCTCTGCTCCCTTGCTACTATTAACCGTTACATTTTCTATACTTGTAACTCTATCTATAAAATAATCTTTAAGCTCAATCATCTTAGAGATTTTTTCTTCAAAATTCTCATAAGCTTCCCTTGCAGCTAAGCCTATACCTGCTATTCCCGGAACATTTTCTGTACCTGAACGCATACCCTTTTGCTGGCCACCACCAAATATAATAGGCTTAAGCTTTACTTTACTTGACGCATATAAAAAACCAATTCCCTTTGGTCCATGAATCTTATGTCCACTGACAGATAATAAATCAATACCCATTTTCTTAGGCTGCACTACTAACTTTCCAAAGGACTGAATTGCATCCACATGAAATACAACTTCAGGATTAATAGACTTAATATATTTAGATATTTCACTAACTGGCTCTATTGCACCAATCTCGTTATTTACATGCATTACAGAAACAAGTATTGTCTCCTTAGTCATAGCCTCCTTCAAGGCTTCCATATCTACTACACCATTACTATCAACTGGCAAATATATAACCTCAAAGCCGTTATCCTCTAAATACTTCATAGTAGCTAATACCGAAGGATGCTCTATAGATGAGGTAATAATGCGATTACCCGCTCTCTTATTAGCCATCGCTGCCCCTATAATCGCAAGATTATTAGACTCCGTTCCACCAGAAGTATAGATAATCTCCTTAGCATCTACCTTAAGAAGCTTTGCAATTATATCCTTTGATTCCTTTATATACTTTTCTGCCTCAACACCCTTCATATGCAATGATGATGGATTTCCATAATCCTCCATCATAACCTTAACCATAAGGTTTGTAACATTTTCTGAAACCTTTGTTGTTGCAGAGTTATCTAAATATGCATACATATATTTAATCCTCTTTTTTCATTACAATATCTAACTTAATATTTATTAGTCCTCTAATTGGAACATAAGCACTGAAACTATGGCAAGTCCCGCTGTCTCAGTTCTAAGTATTCTTTTTCCTAAAGAAATTGGATGTATTCCATTATCTAATGCATACTGCACCTCTGATTCCTCAAAGCCACCCTCTGGACCTATAAATATTCCTATCTTTATTCCCTTTTGAACCTTGCTTAAAACCTCTTTTGTTTCCTTCATATCCTTGAAGTTCTCATAAGGAATTATACCAAGTTCAAAGTC
>JAFOCU010000505.1 GCA_017381055.1 Lachnospiraceae bacterium | reverse complement strand
ACCTTCAGGGAATAGTCAACAACGCCAATTACCAACATTTCATGGAACACAGTAGACATTATATAAAGAACATTGTTATCAAAAGTTATTATTCAAAAACGGCATAGATTTACAATCTTCAAGACGTACTTTATATAACAGCTTTTGATAACAATGAACTGATTAGGCCAAACCTTTCAAGAAGGCTTTTAGTTTTTCATCCTTCTCCCAACTTTTTACCTCAGGTTCAATAACCCCAACATCAAGATATGCTTTCTCCAAGGCCTCGCGCTTATACTTAGAGTCTGCTCGAGCATATATTTCAGTTGTTTGTATTGATACGTGACCTAATATATCCCTAATATACACGAGGTTAACTCCAGCTTGAAGTAAATGCATAGCTCTTGAATGTCTGAAAACATGAGGGCTTATTCGTTCTGGGATTAGCTCGGGGGAAATGGCTCTCGCAGATGCAGCATATTTACGTATTATATATGATATTCCCGGGGTTGTAAGTCGTTCACCCCATACATTGTGGAAGAGAGGATAATGGCTCTTTCCTGGACCTAATAGATGTTTTTCTTCCATATATTGTTTTGCAAGTTCCATCACGTTCTCATCAATAGGAACAATTCGCTTTTTGGAGCCTTTACCATACAATTCAACAACATATGGCTTTGTTAGTCTTATTGAAGATGGGGTCAGTGCTGTAAGTTCTGACACTCTGGCACCAGTATTATACAGCAAAGACAGCAATGTGAAGTCTCTCCTTCCTTCTGGGATAGATGTATTAACCTGCTTCAACAACAAACTGATTCCTTCTGTACTTAGATATGACATTGTGTTGGAAGTACACTTCTTATTTTTCATTGAGGCAGCTAATTTCCATTGTGCCAAATGCATAGGATCTTCATACATCATATATTTGAAGAAAGAACGCAAAGCTGCATATCTTTGGTTTCTTGTACTTATTGATGCATTATTGCTGCTTTCAAGCCAGTCCAAAAAAGAGGATACCATATCTTTCGTTAATGACTCTAACTTGATTTTATCGGGCGAAGTATGATGCACCTGTGACATGTAGTCTATAAATTTCACAAAAGTATCCCGATACGATCGTATCGTATTACCACTAACCCCTCTCTCTTTGATTAAGTAATCCATAAAGAACGATTCTAACACTTGGGAGAAGTCTTTATATGTTTTCATGGCCATTCTTGTTGATTGCTTCTCGGAGAACTGAACTTATATTTGCTGTAACAGACATATCAAGTTTGACAATATCTGGATACATGTCGGCTGTTAGTCTAAGATAATGCTCTGTATCGCTTACTTTTTTGTGTCCCATAAAGACAGATAATATTGGTAATGAGCAATATATGTCTCGTCCTTGCCGTACTTGATTTATAAGCGAGTGAACACATGCCGTATGCCTTAAGTCATGCAATCTAGGGCCTTCATGCCCCCCTTTATAGGCAATGCCAGCTGTGGTTATGATTCTTTGAAAGTAGTTACGAACTGTGTTCCGAGCCATATTTTTACCTAACGATGAGACAAAGAAGAAGCTGTCAGGACTGTCAAGGTTTGATACCGGTATTTGATTGCGATAACTCACATATTGTTTTAGAACCATCTCCAAACTGTCGTTTATTGGAGCAATGCGCTGAGATCCATTCTTTGTTTCATGAAGGACAATGATATGTTTTACAAAATCTATGTCCTTATTTTTAATTGCCAATGCTTCACTTATACGCATCCCAGTGCTGTATAATGTCCTCAGTATTGCTGGTACAGCAATCATTATACTATTACTATGATGCGATACAATCTGGAGAGAGTCTGCAGCAATGAAGATTCGCTCAATTTCTTCTTTCGAGAAGATGTAGGGAGTAAAATTCTTGTTGTGCTGACGAGGTTGTATAGGAACATAGCACTCCACTCCTAGGCTGCACATATACTTTAATAGGCGTCTAAAGATTGATATGTGCTGATATCTTGTAGCTGACTTATATTGCTGCTGTGTCTCTAACCAAGCAAGATATGTATCCTTATCTATGTATGATTTCCTATACTTTATGGATTCCAGGTAATGATCTATTGTAAGTAGAGTAAACTTAACATCCAGAGCCTTATGACCGAGACTTCTTCTCTCGTTCAAGAATAGCGTCATATACTCTCCTATTGAACTATTATATTGAACTTCAGACATATAGCATCCCTCCTTGTTGTTCGTAGAAACGTTTGTCGACTTTAGGTACTGAAAGAGAATATTCCAAAAGACAATCTATATTAATACCCAAATAACACATAGTAGATTCAGATGATTGATGGCCGAGAGTGTCTGATATAACATGTAGAGAGGTTCCGTTATTCATTAGGGTTGTTGCTAGGCTATGTCTTAAACAGTGCATCCCTTTGTGTCGCAATTTGGTGTCGATGCCAGCATTATGCATATGTCTATTAACTATGCCACTGTATCCTACTGAACTTATCGGTCTGTATGGCCTTGTTTCTGAAATGAAGATTTCTTTATAACTTACCTGAGGTCTAGCATGTCGAACATAATCAATTATGGCATCGCCAACGTCTGATAATAATGGTAGGGTTAGTTCTTTTTTTGTTTTAAATTGTACTAAATGGATTTCACTTTTTTCCCAATCAATATTGGAAAAGGTCATGGTTCTTATATCTGAAGATCGTAGACCTAGACGAGAAGCTAGCAATATTATCGCATAGTCTCTTTTTCCTACTGCGCAATTTCTATCAATTGACTGCTCCAAACGTCGTATCTCCTCTTTTGTGTAGTAAGATGGCAGTTTTTCCTTTCTTCTTACACGAGTGTTTGCAAAGACTTCAGAGAAATCATTCTGTATAACTCCTTCATTATAAATATACTTAAGAAACTTCCTTAGACGCATCTGTTTACAAGGATCGGCATTCTGTATGGAACTCATGAAATCCAATATCCCTTCCCTATTGATGGTACAGAAGGACTGATTACCAAATATCATTTGCTTTGTTGCAAATGAAACTAGCAGGTTCCTATAACCATTTATCGTACCATGGGCCATTCGACAATCTTCAAGAGTCTTGATAAATTTACCTATTGCATCTGACATTTCGGATGGAATGTTGCATAAGGGTCTCTCTGGGAAATGTCTAAAACGGTATGTTTTGCCTTCTAGAAAACAATTAAGCAACTCCACGGTTCTGACATTGCGTTTCTTCATGTGGGTGGAATAGCCTGGATTTAATCGAACAAAAGACACATAAGCCTCATAAACATCCTTAGAGTAGACATCCAAATGATTATCATCCATGTACATGAATAAGTGATTAAGACCTCCCTGATGTCTCTTTATGGAGTGAGGCGTCATTTCAAGTGCTTGGTATTTTTCTGTAAATAACCGACGCAGTTGTGATTTTGGAGTAATTGGGATTGACATAACTTTCTTTTTAAATTGCTGGCTTATACCATTGACTACAAAGAAAGATTATCATAAAAGATTATCAAAACATATTTTGATAATCAAATAGTTATGCTGATAATTTCAGACGTCTTTTGATAACAATGTCCTTTCTATAACGCCTTGCGTGGGCCCAGCAGCCGATCATTCGCTTGCCTGG
>JAFOCU010000504.1 GCA_017381055.1 Lachnospiraceae bacterium | reverse complement strand
ATAATAATAATCAATATTAGTGATAATACGCAGGATCATGCTGATAATAATATTTATTAGGATCTAATCCCATACTAAGTATTGCTTGGTTAGGATCCATTCTTCGATATCCAGTAAGATATCTATAATAATCGCTTTGAGATTCAGTAAGAGGAGTTTTAGTAGGTTGAGAAGTAGATCCTGTGTTATTAGAAAACTCTTGCTTAGGCATAGCAAACTCAGGATTATTTTTTATATGTTCTGCCGCATTAAAGCCAGGAATTTCTACAGGTGTGTAAGGTGTATACTTAGTATCTACCCTACCAGTATCTTTTTTAGCATTCTGGTTTACTTCTTTCTTTACAGAATCTCCTAGAGGATTTTTAGAAGTATCCATACTTGTATTAGTATCAGTAATTGGCATAAATTGCTTAAAATGATTTCTCATGTCTATAGCAGTGTGAGGTAACATAGAGTTATTAGGTGTAATAGGGGTATAGTTATCAGGAGTATCAAATACCCCTATGTCACCACTACCAGTACTATTATCAGAAAGCTTAAGCATATCCGATTTATTATTTGATTTAAGATACTTAGCATAAGCATTTTTTACAAAAGATGTAGGATCTCCTGAAGTATGCATATTTTTAGCTAAGTTGATACTGTCAGTATTGAGATTAAGTGGGATGTTTAAAAGCTTTCTAAGATACTTTTTCTCATAATCAGGTATCTTCATTGTATCTATAGCAGAAGGATTTTTTAATAGAGTATTTACTATAGTAGGATCAATTCCTGCATCTATGTAAGCTCTATTAACATATGCATTATTAAAAGTATTTGGTTGAAAATTCATTAAAAATGTTCTAGCACTTCTTTTCAAAAAACCATCTGAATTTTGTTCAGAAGTATCTGTAGCAGTATTATTAAAATAGTTTTTAATAGCCTTTTTTTGAACGCCAGATAATTTATTGGGATCATTTAAGACATAATGTATTGTATCAAGAGCATCTAAATTTTCTTTGTTTGCCACTATATTTTCCTTAAATTAAAACCCCTACTTTAGGGCTAAATAATTGGTAATTTTTAACAAGTTGTGTTCCATGTTGAACTCTTACTGTATTTTCAGCATACTTATGCTGTCTAGCTAATAATACATCAATAAATAATAAATTAGCATCTATGAATCTAGTAATTAAATCAGGAGTAAAATCTTTATTAAAGGATAAGTGTCTAGTAACATATTGAGCTCCTGTACAATACTCGTCTATTTGCTCTTCTAATTTCTTAGTAGCATTAATTAAATCTTTAAGCTCTTGAGTATTATTAGCAGTAAATTTATTCATAGCTTGTGTTTGTTGAGAAAATCTACTATTAAGTATGTCATGTGAAATAGTTGGTATACTGTCTACTAAAACCTTCTTCATAACATTTGCCCATAAATCCTCATTTTTAGCTTGTTTAAGAGCTGCTGATGCTTCATTGGTACTAGAAGGCTCTGTAGCTTTAAGAACGCTATTATCAGCGTTTTTGAGGCCTTCTGATGGAGATTTACTATTACCCATTTTAGATACAGTTCCAATAGTATTGTAGACTATTAAACCAAGAGATACCCAATCCTTGTTATCAATAGCAGAATATAAGCTAGAATTAAATACTGTCTGGTTTGCTATCTGTAAACCAGTAGCAATATTAGAAGGAGCACCTAATGCACTTACACTACCCATAAAACCAAGAACACTCTCTAAGAACATCTCATTATTACCCGTTCTAATAGCAGTTACCATATTCATAGAACTACTAGCCATTTGGTTCATACTAGCCATTACTGGGTTATAGAATGACATTACTATAGTAGCTACTGTATTTATAACATTAGCAATATACTCTGGTACATTAAATATCTTACAAGCTACTTTCATAGATATTTGTATAGATAACATTATCAGTATCCATATAACTAAATTTAATGCTGCATTAGCAGTAAATGCCATCCATCCTACTATTGGATTACCTCCAGTAAAATACAGGATAACTATAGTAATAATAACTCTAACTACTAAAAACCAAGTACTCTGATACCATTTCTTCTTAATAGCTTTATATACTTGGAATATTACTAGCATACTGTATTGTAGTAATACAGTACCTCTAACATACCCCATCTTTCTTAATATCTGGTTTTGAATAGGTATTAGGAATCTACCTTCGTCATTATCCCATTCATTCATAATATTAAAGGATACCCAACCATACTCTACCATATGACTTACTGTAGGATTTTTAACCTTAATTACTCTTACAGTATCAGCTTGTATCTGATGCTTAATAATTAAGTAATTATCTAATATTTTAGGACCTGTAATAGCATTAAAACCATAAGTAGTATCTTTACTAATCTGATATCTAGCATTATTACTTAATCTGGTTTTTTCTTCATATATGCTAATATTCTCCCATTTAAGCTTATACTGATATTCTCCAGCAGTATAGTGTTCTACTCCACCATCTTGGTTTAAACCAGTTCTAGCAAGCCAATAAAAATATCTATAGTAATATTCTGATACTATCTCTGACTTACGATCTTGTAGGTCTGCCATAAAGCTTATATGAGCTGATATAACGTTTTCTAAAGATTTCTTGTAGTCATCATCAGTACCTTCTTCTCTAGCGTTAATTTGATCGATTATAGCTGTATAATCAATACTTCCTACTCTTCTAAGAACCTCTTTTTGATCCTTATGTAATTTATGCATTCTACAGTTAGGATCATCTACAGCTTTATAACCAGATCTTAGAGTGATTAACGGTAAATATTGAGCTCCTTTACTGGTTTCTATATAGTTACCAATAGGGCTGTCATCAGTATCAATATCTATACAAGCTATCCAATAATCACTAGGAGATGTCTTATATTTTACGTATAGATAATTATGAGTAGAATTCCAGTAAGGAGTAGCAAAGGATTTAGTAAAAGTTTCAGTACGATGTATACCCTCGCCATACTTAGTATTTCTATAGTAATGTAGCTCTACTACATACCCTTCTGTAGCTCCATAGGTATTACCTGTAAAACCAGAGAAACCAAAAGTTTCTCCATCTATGGTTACAGTACCAGATTCTTGAGATGCATCCTTATACTCATATATAGCAGAAGTATTTAATGGTATTCTTTGGTTTTTTAGAATATCATGCATAAACTCTTCAAATGAGAAAGAATCTACCCAATAGTTAATAATCTTATATTCAGATGATATAGCATTATCTTGTAGGTATTCATTAAAAACACCTTCTACAATATCATTTGGAATAGTAACTCTTTTAAGAGTACTCTTAGGTAAGCTTAGGTTTGAATATTGTTTCTTTGTATAGTTTTGAGTTAGGTGGTTAGTGAATGCCCATAGAGAGTTACTAGCACACTCTCTAAGAGCATCATTAATATACTTCTGTTCAAAAGTACTTTGTACAGTAGCAATAAACGGATTATCCTTTAAATCGTCTACGTCAGGAAATATCTTAGCAGACTGGAATTTTCTAATTTTCTTCCATTGAGCCACTTAGTGTTACTCAGCTACTTTATTCTTCAGGTTCATAAGTATCAGATAATGTTTCATCAGGTATATATTTATTGATATTACCTACAGCATTTCCTGCATTAGAGGTTAAATCTAATTCTTGGAAACCAAGTCTGTTTCTAACATTATTCATAACTAATAAATTAGCACTACCATTTAGACCGTACTTATTAGCACCCACACCTTGAGCAGATTCTACAATACTGAAAATATCTGGAGATACTGCTTTGAAGAACTTCATTTCAGCATCTCTTTCTATTGCCCATGCTTGTTTGCCCGTTAAGTGGTTCTGAGCACCTTGGTTACCATATACGTTACTTTGTACGTATGCTGGCTTTAGAACAGTATCTCTGATAGTTTGAGTCTTAATATTACCATCCTTATCCTTATACTGCTTTTCACGTACTACTTCCTGAATTGAGTCTAATTCTGGTTTACGAACATGACTAATACCATCAGTATAGTTTTTATTAATTTCTAATAATTTCTGAGTATTAGCTTGTTCAGTAACAGACTTCCACTTCATAAACTCTTTATTGTATTGCTCAGATTTAACCTTAGCTAGAGTTTCCAATAATTGAGCTTTTGCTGTTTTAGCTTGAATATAAGCTGTTTTAGCTTGTATTAACTGTATCTTGGTTTCTGCATTAGTCTTACGTATTAAAGCGTTTATTTGATCAATTTGAGCCTTTTGACCAATATATGCTACTGCAGACTGTAATACCTGAGCAATTACTTGAGTGTATAAAGTACCATAAGCTGTACCAGTAATTCTACCCTTATTGTACTCATCCTGAATATGAAGTTCTACTGCTTGCATCATACGGTCAAATACACCAGTACCATGTAATTGGTTAGTGGTAAATTGATCAGTAAAATTCTTAATATCTTTGTCAGTAGTTTCAATATCCTTAAGAACATCTTCAAAATAATTATCTGGAAGATCTGAGATATTCTCAGTTTCTTCAATTAGTTTAACTAGTTCATGGATATAAGAAGTACTAAAGCTATCCTCATTTACAGAGGGTTGAGCTTTACGTACTATCTCTTCTTCATATTCTCTGGATTTTACTAAATTAGGATCTGCCACTAAATTTCTCTCAATGAATCATCCTTACGCATTTTAGCTACCTTCATTTCTTCTAATTCTGCTTCTGTAGGCATAGGTAAGTATTCAATATTGTAAGCAGGTAATAACTTTGCACTAGGTCTCTCCTTTTTATTAGCTTGTGTTGCCTTAATGTATTTCTGGCTTGCTATTTGATTAAGGATACACTTTTCTACGAAAATAGGAGTACCAAATAAAATAGCCTTTCTCTTAGTAACATACTGGTTTGAGAATGCGAAATAAGATGCAGGTAATGATGTCATATTAGGATTATTAGGAGTAATAATAACTCTATGGAGAGCTTCTAATTCCTTTCTACACTTAACAGCGTCTTTTACGTTACCAATATTTAATTTCTTAAAATCTTCAATTTTCTGTAATAAAGAAGTAGCATCAATAGTAGCCGGATATCTGATACCTAAATCATTAGCTTCTTTCTTTAATTCTTTTAAAGTTAAACCATCAGATTCTTCTAACTTTGCTTCATATTGTTCAATCTTTTCTAATAAATCTTTAGCACTGATATTAGTTAAATACTTAATACCTAATTCATCTGCTTGCTTCTTTAAATCATTAATTGTTAATTCTGCCATATTTTATATTCCTTACTATAAACCCCTAGACTGTAATCTAGGGGTAATTTTTACTTATTTAGTGGTTATGCTAATGCTGTAGACCAGAAGATTTGTAAACGTTCTGGACGTAACAACATAGTGCCATAGTACCATTGAATTGACCAGAAACCAGTCTTACCATATGGCTCGTCTCTAGTAGCATTTTCAGCACTTGGCATCTTAGTGATAATCTTAAACTTGTGTTGCTTACCGTCAGAACGGAAACCAATAGTAGTAAATGATTCATCACCAATTAACATAATAGGATAAGCATTATACTTACCGTTAGTAGATTGATACTTAACATCAGATGATGCGTCAGCACCCTTACCAGCATGGAATAACATTTCAGGTACTTCTACAATACGGAACTTGTAAATACTACCTACTTCACCCTTCATTAATTGAACACCTGCAGCGTATTGATGTGCTGGAGTAAATGCTGGATTTCCATGATAATCTAACATATGCATAAATGTAGGTAACATATCACGACCTACTGCTAATACCCAACCACCATCAATAGTCTTAGTATCAATATTACGAGAACCTGTGAAAATTCTAGTCTTAGTAGGTACTCTATCTTCTGATAATCTCTTAGCCCACTTAACTAAGTCATCGTATGTAATTTCACTATCAGCACCCTTCATACCAGATAAGTCAGTAGTAGCACCGTGGAATACGTTACATTGACAAGCATTAATTAAGTCAATTTGTAATACGTCTTCTACAATCTCATTAGCTGCTTTCATAGCTTCATCAAAGATATGAGTCTTTAATTCTGTATCAGAATCAAAAATAAATTCATCTTCAGTGAATTCCATGAAGAAACCTAAGTGAGCAATAGTACCTTGAATTTCTGAACGAGTAGTACCTACACGGTTATATCTACCACCAGATTCACCTAATACAGGTAATTTACCCATAATAGTAGAAATATCCTTTGATGAACCGTATAAGTTACCACCTTCATAGTAAGCACCTGTAGCATCAATACCTTGGTCATTAATGTTACGATCATCTAATAATGGGTAGTAAACGTATTGTTTAATTACCTTACCAGTATTTTGCTCTAAATTACGTACTGTAGCAAATTGTTGGAAATATTGTTCCTTAGCTGCTTCAGTTAAAGCATGACGGTAGTAATAGAATTCCTTAAATTGATTAGACTTCCATGAATCAGAATCTGTAGGTGAACCACCATTAATTGATGAACCACCTGCTAAGTTAGCATTTTGTTTGTCTGTAAAACCAGCATTATTACCACCACCATAGCGTTGACCATTATATGGGTTTGTATAAGCCACTCATATTATTCTCCAAATAATTGTTTTAAGTTGATTTGTGCAAATTCCTCGTCTGAACAAGTAAGAGGATCATACATCATAGGATTACTTCTACCTGTTGAACGAGAGTTAGTACTTTTAGCAGAATTTTTCTTCTGCTGTAATTGTTGCTGTTGGTACTGTTCAGCATATGCTTGTTGCTGATAACCATATTGTTGTTGCTGTTGCTGTTGTTGTGCTTGAGCATATTTCATATTGTAGGATAATATTTCATTACCAACAGCAGTATAAGCATCATAAAAATTCATACCATCTACACTAGCGTCACCAACAATCCTACGGTGCTCTAATTCGTTCTGGATTTGGTCATATAAACCAGATTCCATATGTTCATTTAAACGTAATAGTAGGTCAGGATTGTTACGGAATTTTGCCTTACTGTCATCATCTAAATCAGTAAGCGTAGTAAATAAGCGTTGAAAGTTAGGGGAGTCTTTAAGTGTTAATTCGACATCTTTCAATCTCATTTCTGCGTCTGATATAGAATAATTAGTAGGAGTATACTCAGGCGAATTGTTTTCCTCGTCACCATACATATTAGGAGATAATTCAGAGATATCTATATTTCTTTCCTTTATTAACTTTGCTAATGCTTTGGTATTCCCATTGAATAAATCAATAGCATAACCTAAGTTATCACCTAACATATTCTGGTTTTCTAGGATTTGTAGTTCCTTTAAACGAGGTTTTAAAGCTTGCTGTTTCTTAGTATAATCAACCCCCTTTTGCATCAAGGATATAACTTCATTCGAGTCCCTAACTTGAATTGTTTTACCACTTGCTTTAAAAGGTGCAGTAATTTTTTCATACTCTGATTTATAGTCAATATATGGCTCTCCTACGCTCTCAGGATTATCCATATCTTCACTATTGTCAGTAGGGGTAGCTTCATCCCCATTATCATTATATTGCTCATTTAGAGCCTCATTTATAGCTTCTTCCGCTTGTGTAGGAGTGGAAGCCAAAAAATCATCATCTGATAAATCATCAAAAGTGAATACTTCTTCTTCGTTATACACTATTCAGTTTCCTCCTCTGAATCCATGTTATCTCTAGCATCTAATGCTCTCTCATATTCACCTTGTGACATTTGTAGGTAGTAGTTAAATGCACTAATACCCATTAATTCATCATCTAACATTTTACGCATTTCTGGTTGTCTTGTAGTTACTAAACCATGTACCAAGTTATTAGCATACTCGTCTAAATAACCCTCTAAAATTAATTCCTTAAAATCAGGGTTATTCATTAATCTTTGTAGCTTTTCACCACGTTCAATGATTTTATGTAATTGCTCAATATTTACCATTATTTACTTTCCTTTTTACTAGATTTATCAAAACCTCCAAAAGCATACTTTAGAGCTAATTCTTGAGCTGACTTATCAGCTTGAGCCTTAGCTTGAGCAGCCTGGATTTCCATATTCTGTTTATGCTTAACACCTTGAATTTCTTGTAAGTAGTCTAAGTTATGCTTTTCAGCTAATGCTCTATTAAGCGTATTCTTAGCTTCATTCATATCCATTTCCATTTGTACTTCCATAGGTCTTACTTGAGCATTTACAGCTTCAGTTTGAGCCTTAGCAGTATTAAGCTGAGTATCAGCACCAAGTTTTTGAATTTCTGCTTGTACTTTCTGTAATTGAGCTTCTACTAACTGTACTTGTAATTCTTTTAGCTTCTCAGCTACAGGATCTGGTTTAGGTTCAAAATTAGCAATTCTTTCAGCTAATTCTGGCATATGCTTTAAACGACAAATCTCAGATAATACTATCTGAGAAAAACTTGGATCTACATTATTACCTACAGTTTGTAGAATAAAGGATAATTCTTCACTCTTAGCGTTATCTTGTTCTGCAGTACTAACGTCTAATGCTAGGTCAAAATTACCTACTAAATCATCCCTACGTACTTCTACAAAATCTTGGTTAGTAATTCTAATAACTTCTTGTTCATTTAAGAACTGAGAATTCATAGCAATAATCTTTTTAGCTATTTGAATTAAACCATCTGCTAATCTTCTTAGGATACCCATTTCACGCTTACTAGCAGCGTCTAGAACACCTCTAACACCAGTAGCAGTTTTACCTAACTGATCACCACTAATACCACCAGAATACGCTTTAACACCTGTTAATGCTTCAGCATCATTTTCCATAAGTTGTAATAGTGTTAGAGCAGATTGTGGAATTTCTGGATAGGTATGTTGGAATATAGCATTAGCAGGTGGCATAGTAGGGTTAAACTCATAATCTAACCCTTTATCAAATCTGTCTTTATTGACAGTATCTAAAGTACCTTTTGCTATACCTACCTGGCTATTAGCACTTCTACCTAATAAGTCAATCATACCTCTAGTTAAAGCACCTATAATTTCCTGATTTTCTACTAATAAGGCACCATCAGGTTCACCATATAGGTCATTAGGTACTGGTAGATAGCTTACAAATACAAAAGGAGGTTTTTTGTCTGGGAATGGATTTTCTTCTAATCTTATCATTACATCCCCAATCCAGGTAGCAACAATAGGTACTTTAGTACCATCACCATGGATATCCCAATTTCCCCAGTACTCATATGCAGTTAATTTTTTACGAGCTGGATCTCTGAAATTGTCTCCATGGATATCATATCTATCTGTGCGTTGGATATTATTCTGTATAGCATCTAAATTCTGATATCTACCATCAGCTATTAAATCTGCCTTACAGGTATCAAACACATAGATAACAAATTCTGCTTTATCAAAATTACCTAAACAGCTAGGATCTACAATTATATCTCTATAATCACATACCTCTACTGTAGGTCTATTAATTACTCTGGTTTTTTTCTTCATAGAAGAACCAGTAGATTTTGGCATATACATAGCAGGAGGTACAGCATCTACTTGCTGTTGAATATCCTGCATAATAGCTTCCTGACGTTGTTGTAATTCTTCAGGATCCATACCATTCTGTTGAGCTATTTCTAACTGTTCTTGAGCTTGAGAAACCAGTTGGTTCTGCAATTCTTCCTTACGTCTAGCAGTCTCATTTTCTGATACTTTGATAGCGTCTATCCACTCTATAGGGATCGTTTGAACTACATGAGGATCTTTAGATTGTTTAGCTATTCTGTTAAATTTAGCTACATTAAAAATATCTTCTTGGTTAATTTCTTCAATAGTATAGGAAGGTTTATTATATTCAAAATCATAGGAAAATTCTTCCCAACCAGTTCTTAGAATAGCAGTACCTGTATCTACTGCAGTACGAATATAGGTATCAATAAGATTTACTCTATTAATATCTACAGTAAATTGGTGGTTAAGTAATAACTCATTTTGTTTAGCTGCGAAACTGTCTTCATAAGTAACAGGCGTTACCTTAAATAATTTATCATTACTTAAGAAAGGTTCTGATAACGCAGCATATCTCCACTCTGCTTGTTTACGTATAAGCTTAGGTTGTATTGAAGAACGCTTACGAGATTTTTTAAAACTAGTTTTACCTAATAAATTATAAATGTAGCCATCTACCCTATCCTTATGTATACTATGAGCAGTTAATGCACTAGTATAGTCTTGTTTAAGGTCAGCAACTTCTGGAGCATTAACCCAGTTAGTAAGAGGTTTAGGTTGAATATTTAATTCTAAATCTAATTCTGATTCCACTACAAATCCCAAAAATAATTGGGGATATATTTAACATAACTTTATTTTATGCGTCAAGGAGCATATATGAAAATTAAGCCATTAGTTGAAAATTTTATAGCACCAGAAAGAAAAAATAACTCTGCTGGTATAGATATATTCCTACAAAATGATATTACTTTGCAAGTGGGTAAAGATAATATTATTGGTTTAGGTTTTGCATCAGAATTCCCAGAAAACCAGGTAGCATTACTAGTACCTCGTAGTGGTGCAGGTATTAAGGGTATACAATTACGAAATACTGTAGGTGTTATTGATGCTGATTATAGAGGTGAATGGTTAGCTCATATTACTGTAGATGAAGTAGGTACTAATGCTTGGGGTAATACTATGGAGTTCAAGAGAGGTGATAGATTATTACAAGCTATTATGTTACCTGTTATTACAGATAAACCAGAAATAGTAGAAGAATTATCTGATACTACTAGAGGTGAGGGTGGTTTTGGATCTACAGGAGAATAGTATGAGTAACGTATATGTAAAGGATATTAGTCATTATAACAAACTTGATATTTATAGAATATTAGCTCTCTATGAGGTAAAGGATCCATGTATACAACACGCAGTAAAGAAGTTATTATGTGCTGGTTTACGTAATGGTAAAAAACCTCTTCAACAAGATTATGAAGAAGCTATAGAAAGCATCAAAAGAGCTTTAGAAATGATTGCTGAAGATTCTGTAGTATAGTTATAGGGGGTATCATTGGATACCCCTTAAATCATTTAATTTTAGGGATAAAACGTGAGAGATGCAGTATTTCTAGCACAACCTATGCTAGATAAAAACTATGATGAATTATTTACTGATCGTAAAAATAAAACCAGAGAATTAGAACGTATGGGGTATATAGTAGTAAACCCAGGTTTAGTAGAGGATGTTAATATATGCCCTAAAGCCTTAGTAAAAACACTTAATTTACTAGTAGGGGCAAATTGTGCTTATTTCCTTAAAGGATGGAAGTTTGACAAGTTATGTGCTATAGCTAATGCTATATGTGCAGAGTATGGAATTAAAGCTTATTATGAGGATCCTTCAAAAGAGTGACAATACCTGAATTATTTAGTATATTGGCTTTTTGCAGTAGTTTCTGTATTTTAATAATTAACATTCTTCAACTGATTACTATGCGAAAAAGGAAATAATTATATGCCTGATAAAGAGAAGCCAGTAGGTATTATATCCATAAGATATCCTGCTACAGAGACAATAGTACGTTTTCATAGAGATGATAATAATGTTTTATGGGTAGTAGGTGCTGATATATGCGAAATGATAGGTTTAACTAATATTAGCTATGTAGGTAAAAAATTAGGAGAAACCAAGAAAGAGTACATAAAAACTAAAGGTGGTAAACAAGCAGTACTATGGTTTTCTATGGAAAGTATAGAAAAACTCTGTAGAGAATATACAGCTGTTAGTGTCCTGAATTGGATTAGGTTTTCTGCTCTAATGATACCTATGAAATTTAAAGGTAATGAGTATGTATTCAAAGATCCTATTATAATTGAGAGAAGTACCCTATCTAAGATGTTAGATGTAATGGAAGAACTACATATTCAAAATGTGATCTAGCTCACAAATTATAATTACAATAAATATCCCATATTTAACTATAATGAGAAATAATTAGAACCGTAGAAATGTCTCTACGGTTTTTAATTTTAAGGAATTTATAGTGGGCGAATATGCGTCTAAAGGTGTAGCTGGTACAGGCTTAGGTTTAGGTATTGCAGGTACTGCGTTAGGTTTATTAAATGGCAATGGTGGTAATGTATTAGGTGGTTTATTAGGTGGTGGTTCTACCAATAGAATGTCAGAGTTATTAGCTGAAAATTCTATGCTTAAATCTGAAAACTATTCTGATAAGGTAGCTAAGGAAGTATATGCTCAAACAGTAGCAGATAATAATGCTTTAAAGGAAGAGATGTTTAATTTTATTAAACCAATTTCAGACCAAGTAGTACAAAACCAAGTAGACAGTGCCGTATTAAAAGCACAGATTGAAAAGGACAAAGAGATTGCTAAGTTACAAATGGAAAATTGCTGTTGTCAAATTAACGGTAAGATTGACATGGTAGCGTCTACTAGTGCTTGTGGTATTGCACAATTAAATAATATTGTATCTAATATCACTAAGACTATTGTACCTATCAGTTCAGTATGTCCTCAACCGATGCCACAATTCAATTCATGGAGTGCTCCTACAACAACTACCACAACTGGGGGTTAGTAGGTGAATATTACTACTGAGGATATTGCTAGAGGTATTACCACTTGGATAGAAAAGGACTTACTAGACAAGGGTAATACCCTCCAAAAAGGAATAACAGTATTTATCTATTTACAGTCAAAACCAAGAATTCAAGGTATGGTGGATAATCTTAAGTTCTTTGCTGATGACGGTGTATTAGATAGTACTGAATTAAAGAATAACATAATATCTGCTCTAGAACACATAGGTGGCCACTACACAATACCACTTATTGATTACAATCTAGACAAGCAAGATATTACTAGAATATTTAATTATATAGAGGATTAGTGAAAGAGATCAGTGAATATAATAACCATGATTGTGAATTGGCTAAGGAATACGCTAAGAAAATGGCTTTAGCAACAATCCATAAAATTTATAAAGAAAACCAAGACGATGAAAAGTTATCCTATGATGACTTACATAGCGTTAAAAAAGCTCTACAAATCATTGTGATGTTGCACTAGTATATTTATTGGGGTACTATTAAGTACCCCTTTATTTTGGAGTATTTAGTGGAAAATCGTAATGATAAATTTCGTAGTGTACGCTATGGTAGCGTAGAATGGTATAGATTAATTGAAGAATTGGTAACTGCTGAAGTTGCTGAAAAGGATGTTAAAACATCTCCACAATATGGTATTACTACAAGTGTTAGTGGTAATATTGTAGGAGTAGTTAAGACACCTAAACAATTAAAATCTGCATCACCTACTACATTAATCTGTAAGGGTACATTAGAAAATATACTTGAATCTTTAGTAGTAGAATTGCCTGATGGTACTGAAGCTAAATTAAAGATTAAGTAATTATAAAAAAAAAATAGGAAGCTATTTAAGCTTCCTTAATGAACGAACGGACACGACATATTGAAATTTTGAAATATTGGATGCGAATGAGGGAGTCGAACACCTCAGCTACGGCTAGTGAGACCATTATGTTACCATTACACCAATTCGCTATTTCAAGAAGTATATTCATGATATTAAACTATATAAGGCTTGTCAAGTGAATTTAGTAACAATTAAAGGAATTATTAGAGATTCTACAAGTAAACCAGTAAATACTGGAATTATTAGTATTTACACTAGAGGATTAAGAACTGAAGTAAAGGTAGATAAAGAAGCTATTTATCATTTTACCTTACCAGAAGGATTCCATAGGATACATTTACAATATACCCCAGATGATACAGAAACAGTATTAGGTACTGTTAGAGTATTACCTGAGGATTTTAATAGAACATACTCTTTATATGAGTATATCAGAATAAGGGGTACTGAGGCATTTTGATACTCTTAGGATTTCATGCATATTCCATCTTTCAGGATATGCTAATCCTAAAGCTTTAGTAACAAATTCTAAGTTACCTATTGATAATTGGTCAGCTCTCTTGGGTTGACCAATATCTTTAGTAAGACTACCTGCAGTACCTTCTACTGACTTAAAATATTTAATAATATTCTCTGGGTAGTAAATCCAGTTAATTCTCTGGATATCTGATTCCTCTATACCAATATCATATACCCTTACACCAGCTCTCTCACTACTCATAAAAGTAGGAATACCATCAGTAGGTTCTTCATTTATGATAGCTAATCCTATATGACCATATTGGTTACCTGTAAATATTTGGGATATCTTACCAAATATATCATTAGACTTATCAGCTACTAGGTATAAACCAGGAGTAGTATAACCATCTAATTCTACTGGTTTAAGCTCTTCTGGTTTCCTATGAAGATTAGGTGCTAGTGTAGGATGTAAGAATGTACACTTAACATTCACTAATTTTATCCTTATTTTCTTCATCCCTATGAATATAATCATAGGCAAATTTTAAGTCATTATAGTAGGCTAGTTTACAATGGTCTACTTGCCAAAAGAACAAGCTATTTATAAACTTATACCATAGCTTATTTAGTAAGCTTCTGTTACGGTAAAAATAAGCTTCACCGCTTAATGAGTTATTAGGGTTGTTACTATCAGTTAAAATAGTATTAGCTAATTGACTTAAGCAACTACCAATACAAACTAGGTAATTTTTATTCAGATACTTCACTTTCATTCTCCCAATTATTAAAATTTAACATTTCAAATTGTATTTGATAATTTTCAACTTCTTCGATTGTTTTAAGTGTACTTATTTGATATTCCATTTGCCACTTTTGATTATAAAGATGAATGGCATTTATAGAGATTTCTCTTTTTATAGTTGTTAGATCTTCCAAAGAAACATTAGCATGAATTACATTATCATAATCTCTAAATGTAGTTACACCCACCTCAATCAAGGTATCTATATTTCTTTTAGCTTTAGGGTCTGCGTTAATTCTAAACCCCAAAGAACTTGTTAAAAACATATCTTTATTTTCTGTTTGTTCAAAACGAGATGCTTGAGAGCTTAATTCATTTAGTTTTTGTTCTCTTAATTCTTCTAGTGTTTTTTCTTTAACATACTTTTCTACAATCTTAAAACCATCATCGCATTTTTCAAAAGTTAGGTCATTGTCAGTAACATATTTGCTTACACGTTCACCTTGACAATCTACAATCTTACCCACATAAAATTCTTGTTCAACTTGCCATTTATTGTCCTTGAAAACTAGAATCTCATTATCTTTCAAGCTTGTAAGATCTGGCCTTTCTGTAGTCGAAAAAGGAGGTACTAAGTACACATTCTTACCTTGAGCCTTTGTTTCTAAAGGGTCTAAATATCCTTCTTGCTCTTTAATGAATTGCTTTGTTTTTTCATCATATAAGTAATATTTCATTAGTCTCTCCTTAGTATTTTATACAGATTAAACAAGTTAAAGCTGGTGGTTGAACGGTTGAGGAATTACCGTAAATTGAGTTTGACAGGGAAGCATTGAGACCTACACTACCACATCCGATATTCGAAGATGCTGTAGCTTGTATAGCCGCGTCTGGTGCAGATATAAATGGGGGACCAAAAGCACTACTTGTAACATTAACACCTGCTAGCAGGGTAAAAGCACCAGTATTTCCTGTAATATTAGGCAGCCCTGCATTTTTAACAGTTCCACTTGTTGTACTACCTTGTAAAAATCTATCTGTTAAATTAGGTAAGTTAAAAGTAGTTGAACCATTACCACTTCCGTATTTAGTACCTATAACAGCAAATAAGTTACTATAAGTGGTTCTTGAAATTGCACTACCATTGCATACTAAGAATCCTGTAGGTGCTTGACTACCGGCGAATTGTATATAAGATCCAATAGGTAAACTACTTGTTAAGAAACCAGAATCGTTAGTCAACTGACTAGTCTTAGTTGGTACTGTAATATCAGCTGTTACATCAGTATTAGAGTTAGATGTGAATGTAGCTACATTAGTGCCATTCTTTTGGATAGTAAGAGTTTTATTATATACGTTAGGAATAGTTGGTTTATTAGATAAGTCATTATAACTACCACTAGTTGCTACTGTAGAAAAGTTAGGCTTATCCTTAATATCACTCCAACTTACACTAGTAATAACTCCACTAGAACTAGTCAAAAATCCACTATCATTGATTAACTGACTTGTCCTAGTAGGTATGGTAGGGAAATCAGTAATATCTTTAACTACGTGAGTATGAACACTATTGGCTTTATTACCTATTTGATTAGCTACTGTAGTAGCAAAGTTAGGATCATTACCTAAAGCATCTGATAACTCTTTTAACGTATCTAATGTTTCAGGAGCAGAATTAACTAAACCAGAAATCTTAGTATCTACCATACTCTCTATATCAGATATAGGAGTATGTATATCACTATCATTTATATGGGTATCTAAGGTAGTAGTAATACCATTTATAGTAACAGAATAACTATCTATTAAAGCTACAGTATCATCTTTTATTAGCTTATATAGGGTAGTAACACCATTACTATCCAGATATTCATAGTAATCTTCCACGTTCTACAGCCTCTCTAATCTTTTCATCACTCAATGGTCTAGAATAAATATTATTAACTACAGTAGTAATATCATTAAGTATCTTAAATACACCACCACTACTCATAGCATTAGTACTACCCTCTATAGCTTCATTCTCTATTACTGGTTTACCTGCTAAATCCTTGTAATTACCGGTATGTGCTACTTTAGCTAGAATAACTTTATCCATTTTGTTATCAATAGCTGTTTTTATAGCTCTATTAATTACTGCATTATCAGTAAGAGCTAACTCTGTATCTATTACTGGTTTATTGATAAGATCATCATAATTACCAGTTCTAGCTACCTCTGATAGAGTGGTAGGATCAAATTCCTCTGGTATGACAATAGCATCTATTCTATTAGATAGCTCTAATTCTCTCAGAATGGCTCTATTTTGCTCATCAGTGATTTCCTGGTATAAGTTATCACGGAGAGTCTCCAAATGCGTTCTAAGGCTCTCAAATTCGCTAGAATTGATATTCTCAAAATCAATGGTCTTGAGCTTATCTAAAAATTCCCTATCTTCAGTAGATAAATGTATTTCTGACTTAAGTAAATGGTCTTGTACTACATCTACATTATCAATAAGGGTAATCTTATTAGCTATGCCTACAAGTAGTGGCAGGTTATCTGCCACATACTCTACTATGTCATACGCAGAGTTTAATTGCCTATTGATAATTGCAGATTTACCTAAGGTATTAACTCTGACAGCCACTTACTATTCCTTAAAACTAGTTGTTTGTCTATTGGTACTTCTACCGCTATCTATGGTACTAACCCAAGATTTATGCTGTACTAAACTAGGGTAGTGTTGTACATAAGATAATCCCTCAATATTTAAACAATGCTTAATTAGAACATCTTGATTCATTCTATGGATAGGATATTGTTTTAAGAATGGTTCTGACATTTCTACAATTAATCTACAAATATCTACAGGAATATACAAGCACTGATTCCATAGGAATTTAATACCTGATAATTTCTTAGTAACTTTACTATTTGACATATTATAGAAATTAATTAAGTCAGTAGGATACTTACCAATAGCTTTCTCCACCTTAGACAAAAAATCAGTACATAGTTCTACATCATCTTCTAAAACCAGTAAGTCTTCATCTAGTTCTATAGCCTTTTTACAGATATCAGTAAAACCTATAACACTGCACTTTAGGTGATTAGCAGTGAATACTTCACCCTCAATAGCATTAGCTAAATTAGTAGCATTATCTAATCTTTCTTGTGATGCATTATCTACAGTTAATATAATTTTAAGCACAATTTACTCCTTATATATAAGCACTACCTATAGGAACATATGAATGTAGATAATTATTATCCTCAATATCAACAACATCATCCATAATAGTATCGTAAAATTTAAGAGTGAAACCGAATGTATTATGGGTTAGAGACTCCTTAGTTGGTACTTCAACAGGTTCATGTTTTTCGAAGTCTACATAAGACATAGTAAGTGCTTCTTCCTCTGTAAATATAAAGTACACTACATCATCAACTATCTTAGTGGCTTCTTTCCGTGTTTTAGTTCCGTAACAATACAAACTAAACTTACCAGGATCACGATACCAAGTACCCTTAAATTTTACCTTTAATGTATATGGGGTAAGCACACCTTCTACCACACCTTCTGGTGTAGTATAATCTGGTGTTTCTGGAGTAGGTGGTTTTGGAGTTTCTTCTGGTTTATCTCCTATCTCTGTAGTACATTGTCTTACAGTTTCTAAGAATTCAAATGTCATAGGTACAGGTTCTATACCATTATCTATATGCTTATAGTAGTATACTTTAGCAGTATCTTGGGGTATATCTGAAGTTAAGTCAGAATATATTGTACGATATTCAGCTGCTAACGATAGAATAATCTTATTGGTAGCAGGCCATTTATCACCAGAGTCTCTGTAAATTCTTGTACCATTAGTTTTGGTTAACCCATGAACAGATGAAGAATTTTCAGTATTATACTGAGATAATCTATTGTGTAGTTGTATAAGGATATACTTTTCATGCCCTATAGGGTGACTATAACTATCTTCAGCATCAGACATAGAGTATGGGAAAGCATACTTATACCCCTCGTCAGTTTTACCCAAATACATTAAAGGGAATTGTTTTGGAATATCTGCTGTTTTATCATATCCCTCATAAGTTATTACTGTCACCTCAGTATTTTTAATTATTTCTGCTACCTCAGTATCAGTTAATCCATTAGCAGTACTATCTAATGTGATATAAAAATAAGTAGGTATAAGTGTTTTTTTAACCCAGGGACACTTACAACCACCCTCTGGAACTGGTGCTTCTACAGAAGGAGCTTTTAAAGCTTCTAATACTTGGAAATAAGCTTCTTTAATTTCTCCCCAATGTTCGTTAATAAATAAAATATCATCTTGATCATGTCTTAATTGATGTGGTGTGTAAAAAGGTCTCACTATTCATTTTCCCATCTAACAAATTCAAATTTACCAGGTGTTTTTTGTTCAATAATCCATCTAGTATGCCCCATAGTGTCTGCCTTATCAAATTCTACTGTACAAGTACTAGGCTCTACACATCTATACACAGCATAAGGTGGAGATGGAGGTGTGATTGATTCCCCAAGTATATAGTAGTCAGTATCAACACCTACTAACTGGTATGCTGAATATTCTTGACCTACTACAGAAGTCCATGTACGATGATCTTCGGCAATTTTTTCAAGATAAACCAGATTTTCATAACCATTATAGTGCTTATCTACCTTAGCTTGTAACTTAGCTACAGCAGCAGCTAAACTTGTAGGACTATTAAGCTTATCTACTACCTCATTAATAGCATTAATTCTATTGGATAACCCTATAAGCTTATTTTCATAGTAAGCATAAATACCACCTGATGTTACTGGATTAATGCTACCAGGGATAGGCTGAGTATCCCACATAACTTCGCCTAATTCTGCAAAATTACCAGCAATCTTCATAATGTAATATACAGAGTAGAATGAAAGTCCTAAACCCTCTAAGGAGACACCATGACTACCTATAACATTAATATCACGATTATTTGAAGCTCCTACAATAAACTTATCTCTCATATCAGGAGTACCATTAGTACCATCACATATTACCCAACCCTTAGGTATATCTTTAAATGTCCATACAACAATACTACCTCTAGGTAAAGCTGATAATTTAGTGATTTCTTCCGCAGTAGGTATCCTATCTAGGATTTCTTGTTTTAGCTTGTCTAATTGCTGTTTTACGAAGCCTACAGAACTAAGACTATTATCACCCCCATCTATCTCTATGAATCCATCCTCAGTGAAACTTAAGCCTAATTCTTCTAATGTATAAATAGATAGTTGTTTAAAACTATCAAGAGTAACTATAGACTTAGGATTACCACCTTGTTGGATTGGTACTGGAGTAGGTGCTACAGCAGTAGCTATATACTCGTCAGATATGAATAATCCTAATACTTGGTCATCTACCCTTAGTTGAATACCATGATTAAAGTTCTCTTTCTTTACAGGCTCTATAACACCTATAACGTTACCTGCAGCATCAGTGAATTTAATAGGAGTACCTGTAACAGAACTAATATCAATTTCACTAGGATAATCAATATTAGACGTAATAGTAATATCTTTTAAAAACTTATAGAATCCCTCAATAACAGCATCTTCTGTTATGGTAGGGAATTTCTCATGAAGTTTCTCAAAGAAGTCAGTATGTAGTCTCACTACACAAATCCTCTCATAATTAACTTAATATTAGAATTAGAGCTTTCACTCTGTAATAGGTTATTAGCTTCTACATTACTACATAGTTTCTCATACCTATTCTCATATAAACCAGATAAACTAATACCTTCTTGGTTTTGGATAGTAATATACGCTTTACTTGCTATATAGCTACATAAGGCTTCTTCTAAGCAAGCAGGTATATCTATCATAACATTCTCATAGTCTTGTACTTCTGGATCAATATAAGGGTGTCTAGCTCTATATATGAAAAATGCAGTATCTCCCTCTTGAGAGTTAAATATCTGTACTGAATTATATGACGGTAAGAACCATGATCTAAGATCATTCTGATCGTTTAAAGGTACTGGTTCACCATACTTATTGTAAGCACTAGTAACTCTAATAACATCATCTTGGAATGGTTCTTCTTCAGAGTCAATAATATACTTATATGGCTCTAAACTAGCTTTATTTGATCGTGCATACTTGCTAGATATATGGTAGGTAGCAATATGGGGATGTTGCTCTATAATTAGCTGTTTTTCGCTTATGGGAAATCTACTATAAAGTTGAATTAAAGCAGAATTAAGGTATGTGATAATAGCTGGAATTTTCTCTTCATTAAAGTAATTCATATTAGCTAATTCACCATACCTTAAGGTATCAAGTAATTGTTTTAAGTTCACTAAAATCCTTAAACTAGGTATGACTCGTAGTCACTATCTTCAGTAATATTACTGGTGAAGAATGCCTTAGTAAAGGGGTCTTCACTACTTACTTCTTTAGGTTCTATTAGAGTCTCTGCAGATGGTTTCCATAACATCATACTACCTAACATACTGATAGTATCAATACAGTCATCATGCTTACTTCTAAAACCACTAGCACTAGCTAATGATAGTTCATCCATAAATTCTATCATTCTAGGATCATCTTTAAGATCTTCTGGGAACCAGAATTTGTGTAACTTGAACCATGGTAAAACAGTATTAAATCTAACTAGTTTATTAGTGTTAGGTCTAATACCTAATCTAGTAGAGTCTTTTTCACTAGCTATATTGATAAAGTTATTTCTACGTAAGCATTCTTGTTGAATAATATTTATAAAACCACCTTGTTGTCCTGTAATTTCTATGCCAACACTTACTGGTTTATAAACTTGATTGAATAGGAATAATTGGTCAATACTCTTATCAATAGTCTGACGTCTTACAACACCATCTACCCAGAAGAAATCACCATTATTAGAGTATGCCCATACAGATATTACTGAAAAGTCTGCAGATGTCTTATCGCTAACTGCAAAATCAGTAGTAATATAAAAATTAAAGTTACCTTTTCTTCTGAGGACATCTTGTCTATCATACCATTGAATTTCTGTCTTAGATACCAAACGATCTTCATCACTCATAATCCTTAACATAAGTTCTTGGTTAAAGGCTGCTACGTTACCAGTTTTAAGAGCAATCTCATATTGCTCTTTTACATAGTCATAATTAAATCTGTCTTCCCATGAACCATAAAATTCCTCTCTAGTACAAGGGAATTTCTCACATACAGGGAATACATTAACGTTCCATGCTCCTGATTCTACAGCCTTATATAGAGGATCTTTCTTATTAAATGGAGTACCACACCATACAATCTTATGTTTCTTAGGGTGTAAAGCGTGCATAACAGCCTTATAGACTGTATTTTCTATGTTAGATATCTGAGTCTCACTCTTAGCATCTTCATCAGATAATAAGTCATCTAGGATAGCTAATTGAGGTCTAGTACCTTGTTTTTTAGTACCACGAATACCTGTTTTAGCACCAAATCCATTAACTTCTAGAGTATGCCCACTAATATTAGTAAATATCCAAGAATTATCAGTAAATGATATTTTAGGAAGCATCTTTTGTAAGAATTCAGAGTTATTATAACGTACTTCTAGGTTCTTTCTCATACTCTTAACCCCATTCTCCATAGAGTCAGAGATATAAAGTATGTAGTTTAACTCACCAAACCCTGGTAAATTACCATATACTGCCATATACAGAATGCCATATTCTCCGAATAAAGTCGTATTGTGAGTTACTATTACATCCTCAGTTAAGAAAGAATGAGTATCTGAGTCTACAGCTAAACACCTACTAGGTCTTAATTCTATTGGCTCTATTGACTCAATAGCTACTCTGCTACCTGATTTATAGGAGTTATTAGGTACCCATAAATTAGCTTTTCTCTTTAGTTTAAAAGGACAATAATTAGCTAAATTTACAGTTACATGATAATAACCTTGGTAGTCATTAGTATGGTGAGTAATACTTGAATAACCACCTAAAGACTTAACTATATGCTGTACACCTTTAGCTAAAGCTAAGGATATAGAAGTAAAGCTACAATTACCCTTAGGAGATACAGTACCATCAGTATCCATTAAACCTCTTAAACACTCTAATCTCTGGTTTATAGAGCCAAATAGAATATCATCAGGTATAAACTTATTAATTCTTGTAGGAGTACCTAAATACCACTTAGTTAACCCACCCATACCTAAAAGTCTAGTAGATAAGGTATCAGGATGTCTCTTATCAGAATATACTGTTTGATACTCATAAGGCATATAAGATAATATTTCAGGTAAATCATCTTTATGACCTGTAATACTTACCATACCTGATTTAGCATCAATACTACCATCTCCTAATATAGCTCCTAGTGTATAAGAATCTATAGGACAGTCTTTTTCAGGGAAATCTACTTCTTGAGTAACTAATGGAATAAACCACTTATACTCTTTACCTGTAGTTTGTTTATCAGTAACAGTTCTATTATACAGAATACCCTTATCTAAGAGTTCTTTAGTAGTTAATTCGTACTCTCTAAACTCATTAGTCTTCTTAGAACCTACCCTTATAGTTGTTCTCTTTTGGACTATATTAATATGATCCTCAGAAACATCTAGTGTAGAACCGTCAGTAAGAGTAATTCTATACATAGGTTTCATAAAGGTTTCTGATATATGGGTTACTTTAGTTGGTTTACCATTCCTATCGTATATAGTATCACCTACTAGGATATTCTCTACAGGAGTAAATCCAGTAGGGGTCAATATCTTAGTACCAAACCCCAATGCTTTTGCCACCCCTCTATGGCATAGGTTAATCTGATTACCCTTTTTTATGAGGGTATCAAGCATTCTTAGGTGGGTAATAGGAGTCTTATTTTCCTCACCCTCTTTACCATTAACCTGTTTAATGAAATTAACAAAGTCTAATGCAAATGGGGTAGGGATATATGAGGAATAATCATGATAATTGGTCTCATTAAGGTAATCATCTACTGATTTCTTCACTAGGTACCTCAATGATTACTGGAGCATTAATAACATCTTCTAGATTAGCTCCACCTTTTAGAGCCTTAAACTGCATTTCTGCGAACTGACGAGTAGCAGATCTCAATTCTGCTATAACATCGGTATTATCAGTCTTAACATCTAGTTCCATTTTCTTTATTTCAGGTGGTCTTAGAGTATCAAGTAATGCCTTACCTGCCTGTACTCTAGCCATAGTACCATTCTTAGGGTTAATCATTATCTCCCTAAGGGTATTAATACTCTCCTGAAATACCTCTTGGTTTAGTATATGAGTAGGTATCATTAACCTCTCATATAACATAGTAACTAGTTTACTCTTATTGTAGGTACTAATAACAGAGTACATATCTTTCTCTGCATAATTAAGTACCATATCCTGATATCTATCAGGGAATACCTTAGAGTATGCTGCCTTACTACTCATACCCATAACCTTATAGGATACAAACCTTACAGCATCTATGTATTTATCTATCTTATACTTACCTTCCTTAAGTATACTACCATAGGTAACTAGATTATCTAGTATACCATCAGCATAATCCTTATCCTTAAGTACTAACTCTAACTTATCCTTAATACTATCGGATACAGTACCCTTATACTCAGAAGGTAACATCTTACTAAATTCTTCATTAGTCATACCATACTCCTTATATAAATAAGGACATCCTAACATAGTATATATAATAAATCAGTATCTCTCTCATAGTAATATATAATATATACAGGTAGGTATTCTTGATGGCTTTTTTAAAATAAAGAAACCGTAAAAGAAAAAAACGATGCCTATCGTAATTTCAGTGTAAATGCTTGTCAAGTCAAAATGTATCAAAAGTGTGAAGTAGATCACAATAAATATTAGTGTATGATGGTGGGGGTTACACCCCCATACCCCCAAACCAGAAAGAATCAATATCCCCAGAGGTAGGTTAGGTAGGGAGCCTTTAGGGGAAATTTTATAATTTAGTATGAATGAAGAATAGACTACAGCACACTACAGTACGGGGTATCCCCCCCCCATATTACACACTCAGTACCGTACTGCTTACTGGTACGAGTTAGTTATCGTTCACAGATGATATATTGTTTCAATCTATAGGAGTAAATATTATGTGGGAAACAGCTTATAGCATGATTAAGTATGTTAATCAATATGTAGAATGCACTGATAGAGTTGGTCTTCTTTACAAAATAGAGATTAAAGACTCTAATACAATAATATATTATGAATGGTCTCCATTAGGACCATACACCATCACATTAACAATAACAGGGTATGATAATATATATTATATCAACGATGAGTTATTAGTAATATAAATGGTAGAGGGATTATTCCCTCTTTTTTATTAGTATTTAGTTTACAGATGATAAATCATTTAGTTAATTAAGGAGTTGATTATGTCATGGATTAATGATTTAAAAGAAATCTTTGCTAGAACTGAGTTAGAGAAGAAAGTATCAGAAGCTCAGTTACAAGCTGAGGCTGCTTGTAAAATAGCTGCTAAAATGAATGATTTTAGAGATGAGTACTCTAAGGTTTCTGCTCATAAAGAAACCAAAGATATTACAGATAAGCTGCTAAAGAAGATAGAAATACTTTAGTAGCTAGAAAGAGGTAGAAATACCTCTTTTTTTTTTAATATTAGTATTTTTTAGTATTGTTATGTAGGAAGATATCTAGATACTCACGAGAATGCGTCAAATAAGCTGATAGTGAAGTAGATAGCTAAGGAGAGTGTAAATACCTTAGGAATGTGTTAGAACGCGAATATGAGCGTTTTTAAGCGTATTTCATGGGTGTGAGAGTATATGTGAGAGAGTGTAGGAGTCTCTCTGTATTTCTATGTTGTTTTTATTACTCACTCTATGCCTTACTGTGTAAGACTTTGCTTGCTATCAGGTATACCACTCTTACACGTATACCATACGTATACTTATCCCTATTCTAAAACACTTATATTTTATATGTTTACAGATGGTTAATAATTTAATTAGGAGAGTTAATTATGTTTGAATATAGACTAAATTATCATTGGGATACAGAGCATTGGACCTGTATTGCTTCTGGAGATATGCTTACAGATATAGATACATACATCAATAAACATCTTGCAGAAATGCAAGAAGCTATAGTAACAGGGGAGGAATACTTCTCTGTTATTCAGTATTATGATGGGGAGCCAGTTCGTAAATGGCAAGGCTCTCTAGAAGAGCTATGTGTGTATATTAGAGAGACAACTGATGATTGGCTATCTAAAGCATTCACATAATAGTTAGTTTATATAAAGAGAGTGAATAACTCTCTTTTTTTCTTTAAATAGATATATAACGGTATTTATTTATTTATAGTTATGAGGAATAAATATATGAGTTTTGATAAATATATGGGTAAAGAACATAGACAGCAATATAGAGGATCTAAAGCTGTAGATAGTACTTGCAGAAATCATGGTTCTTGTGATTGGTGTAGAGAGAATCGCACATACAGTACTAGAAAAAGATTAGAGAAATTTAAGCTTACAGATGGAAGACTAACATAGGGTTAGTCATTAATAGGAGAATACTATGCTTACTTTAGAGCAACAAATCAGTAATACTCAGTTACCTGATTACTGGGTATTAGAAATCCAGGACTCATTCATATTGAATATTACTAAAGATAACCCAGTAGATCTCTCACCATTTGGTGAGTATTGGGTTACTGAAATAGCAGTGGATCCTAAGAGCCACTTGTTAAAAATGTATATAATGAAGCCAAAACCAGAATGGTATGAATTCTGGAAGTAGACTAGGAATAAGGGAGAGAAATCTCCCTTTTTTATTTATTTTTTGCTTACTTATTTAGTTAGTTTATAGATGGTTAATTATTATAGGAGATTTAGATTATGTACTATAGTTATAAAGAATTAGAGGAACTTGATGATACTCTATATGATGACGACTTAGTTAATGCTTATATAGCAGAATATGAGTCATCACTACCAGTAAGTGATACTGATATTACAGAGGTAGAGGGATTCAGTGATGATGCTCTATTTGAGCCATTACGTGAATTATTAGAGGATTAAGATTATAAAGAGCTAGAAATAGCTCTTTTTTTTTATACATACAAATATGTAGTTAGTTATGTATACAATGCGTCTGCCCACCACGCACTCACTCACTCACTCACGAACAATAAGTATTCTCGTTTACAGATGGTAAATTATTTACCTAATGTTTATATCGCAAATTTAATATAAGGAAACCAAATCATGGAAAACAATGCTTTAAATAATTTCAATCAAGCTGCAGCAACTTCTTCAGAAGAGAAGAAAGTAAACAATGTTTATTTAAATTTGAAGGTTAAAACCAAGTCTGGTGACACCAGAAGATTCAGCTTCTTACTATGCACTACGGGAGGTGGTCTAGAGCATAACAATGCTAGAAACATCGTTGCAGCAGCTCTAGAAAAGAGTAAAACAGAAAAGTTAGATGCTGTAAATAGATATCTAGAGTCTATCTTTGTAGGTAGTGTAGAAGAAGCCAAGTGTTCATTGTCAGGCATTCAATCTGCTGCTAAAGACTGGGTAAACGACTTCTAGTCTAGGTTAAATGAACTCCCTCTGTTGAGGGGGTTCTAACCCTTTTTTTGAGGGTCTTCACTTAAATAATTATTTAGCTAGTTAGCTAGCTAGTTAGCTAGCTAGTTAGATAGTTTACAGATGGTTAAATATTATCAATCACAAATTAATAGGAGTAAAAATCATGGATAATAAAACTATGGACAATATGGCAAAACATTTAATGAATTCAGGTTATGAAGCTGTACCAGCTTATGCCATTAGTCCAGACCATTTGGAAAGCATCCTCCAAGAAGTGGATGAATCAGGTACTACAGTTAATCCTCTACTAAAGGTTAATCTAAGTCCTATTGGAGGTAGTAGATTACCTTACGTATTTATGCCACCAAAGACTGTCAAGAAACGCTTATCTTGGAGTCTTAAGGGTAAGTACCATGGTAAGGATACTACTAAGGTATTCAAGCATATTGTGAAGAATACCACCTATACTATAGATAAAGATCTTTACGATACTACATCTATAGAAAGAGTACCAGATACTGAGAATCAGTATTTCAAGCACCTTAAGGAATTCTCTCAGTACCTAGATGAAGTAAGAGGTGATGATGGTAAATTACATATTCCATACTTCCTAGATTCTAGAGGTAGAATGTACTGGGGTGTAGATGAGATCTCACAGACCTCTCATAAGGAAATTAGAGGTTGTATCTTGTCTACAGAATACGTAGATAACAAGGTAGCAGAAAGAGATCTAGCTATAGCTATAGGTTCCTACATTGTAGGTGACAAGAAACTTGATGATGAAAAGTTCAATGCAGGTATTGCATGGAAGAATAATCCAGAAGAAGTAATTGTTGCTGAAGATGAAGCTATGGATAACACTGTAGCACAACTATGCTCACAGATGTTTGCAGATAAGGTAAACTGCTTTGTGTCTAAAGATGCTACTGCATCAGGTGCTCAAGTAAATGCAGTACTATCTCATGATGCTACAGCTATTGGTAACTGTATCGGAATTGATGCTCCTAAGTCAGTATGGAAGGAATTCTTCAAGTGTACTGGCTTTGGAGAAGAAGATTACGATGCAGTAAAGAAAGGAGCTGTAGCTTATATGTATGGTGGTCAACATCGTATTAAAGGACTATTAGGTGGTGATGAAGAAAAGTTCAATGTATTCAAGAGAGAATTCTCAAGAATATTACCAGGACCTGACTACATCAGACATATCCTAGTAGATACATGGGATGATAACCGTGCTACTTATGAGTGGACTACTCCTGATTACCAAGAAGCTAAATGCTACTCTAAGGTATTAGTAGAAAATCATGTAACAGCAACACAAGTAATATACATTAATGGTAATACTTTTGGTACTGTTAGTGCAGGGTTCACTCGTAAAGAAGAAGTAATCAGAGCTAAACCAAGAATGGTAGATGGTTACAGAAATCAAGGTACTCTAGGGTTAGCTGCTAACTGTATACACAGCATGGATGCTTATGTTATGCGTGAGGTTACTAGAATGTGTTCTATGGATAGAGAATACCTAGCTAGAAAGTACAGACATTTAGATGTAGGTACTGCTACTCCAGAAATGGAGAGATGGGTAGAAATGTGGAATAAGAACCACATAGTATCTCTAGAAATGGTAGGTGATATCACTAAGGGTAGTAGAATACCTCTAGATATGCTACAAGCACTAACTAGTAAAGTACAGTTAGTATTAGCTAAACCAGCAGTTCCTATGATTACTGTGCATGATGAATTCAGTACATTACCAGGTAATATGGATAATGTAGTGCAATACTACGCATATGTGTTAGGAGACTTGTATGAGAGTACAATTCTACTATCTATCATGGAAGAGCTTGGTGTTAGTAAGAAGCACCTAGATACCATGAGAGCATTACATACTAGTCACTATGACCCTACTATGGGTGATAAGATTAGAAGTGCTAAATACGCTATCTGCTAATAGATATTAGGTAGGGGAAACCCTACCTTTTTTTTAAGGGTCTACACTTATCACAACATTAATAAATTATGAGGTTAAATATGTCTACAATTAATGAAATTAAAAATTATGTAAAAGTTTGTTTTAAGTCACAATTAGTTCCTTTTATACAAGGATCACCTGGTTTAGGTAAATCAGCTATTATTAAGGAAATTGCTGAAGAATATAATTTAGAATTAATAGATATTCGATTATCTCAATGTGATCCTAGCGACTTAATGGGTTTCCCTAAATTAGATGGTGAAACTGCTACCTATGTTCCTATGGACTTATTCCCTACTGAAAGCACTAAACTACCTAAAGGTAAGAAAGGTTGGATTATATTCTTTGATGAATTAAATTCAGCTCCTAAGAGTGTACAAGTATGTGCTTATAAGATCATATTAGATAGAATGGTAGGGCAACACAAATTAAATGATAATGTTTTAGTATGTTGTGCAGGTAACTTAGCTACAGATAAAGCTGTAGTAAATAACCTATCTACAGCATTACGCTCTAGATTAGTAAATTTAACTATGGAACCTTCTGTTAATGAATGGTTAGCATATGCTGTTAACAAGGATTTCCATTTTACTATCACAGCGTATATCCAATGTAAAGGTATAGATGCTCTATATAACTTTAATCCAGATAAAGATTCTGATACTTATGCTTGTCCTAGAACATGGGAAATGCTTAATAAGATTGTAAATAGTGTTAATGATCCTAAGGAATACCTAGACTTAGTATTAGGTACAGTAGGTAGTATAGGAGCAGAGTATCTTGGTTTTATTGATTATTGTGGTAGTATTCCTACCCTAGAAGATGTGCTTAGTGGCACAGCTAAAGTACCAGGTAAAGAAGGGGTTAAATTCTTAACTTGTAACTGGTTATTAAAGGAATTAGCAGAACTTTCTAAAGACTCTGAAATAACTAAGGTTATGGAATATATTGAAAAGTTCTCTGAAGAGTATTGTGGTTTATTCTTACAATCTGCTAGTAAGAAAAATCCAAAAGTACTTAATAATAAAGGTTATTTAAAGTTATTAACTAAACTAGGGAAGTTCTTAGTATGTTAGATCACTCACAATCATTAAGAAAGGTAAAAATTAAGCTAATGGCTAAAGATCCATTCTTAGCTACTTTAGCTTTAGACTTACCTACAAGGTTTACAGATGAAGTGCCTACTGCTGCTACTGATGGATTAGAATTGCTCGTAAACCCCTCATTTTGGGCTGATTTAAGCGATGCTCATAAAATAGGGGTATTTACTCATGAAGTGCTACACGTAGCGTATATGCACACATTTAGACGTAAAACCAGAGATCCTATGCTATGGAATGTAGCAGGGGATTATGTAATAAACTTAGTGCTTAAGGATGAAAATTATCAATTACCTGATGGTTGCTTATATGATACACAATATAGAGGTATGAGTACTGAAGAAGTATATGAGCAACTTATAAAAAATAACCCACCTATGAATGGTAATGGCAATGGCGATCCATTAGGTAGTGATGTGCTAAAGAGTCCTACTGATAAAAATACTCAGCAACAAGTAGCTAGTAAGATTAGTAATGCTAAGTTAGCTACTGCTAGTTCAGGTAAGGGTATAGGGCCTAAGGGTACTGAAATCTCTAGAGCTGTAGATACTATACTAAGACCTCAGTTACCTTGGTATAGTATTTTACTACAGTATTGTACTGATTTAAAAAACCAGGAATATTCATGGAGTAGACCTAATAGGAGATACCAAGATGTGTACCTACCATCCCTACAGAATACTGAGTATGGAATGGGTGGTATAAATGTATTCATAGATGTATCAGGTTCTATTGATGATAAAACTCTAAATGTATTCTTAGCAGAATTAAAGAATATATGGGAATCCTGTAATCCTGATTGGGTAGACTTAATAGCATTCTCTACTAAGCTTAATCCTGCTACTAGAATAGAGGAAGAATGGAATGCTAAATTTGATACTAAGTCTACAGGGGGTACTTCAGGAGGTCCTGTATTAAATTACATTAACTCTTGTAAGGAAGAATGTGTTAATATAATATTTACTGATGGTTATATTGATACACCTCATACGAATAAAAAGAATGTTTTTTGGATTATTTTAGATAACCCATCATTCAAATGTCCGTATGGGAGAATTCTACATTTGGAGAGTTAGTGATTTATTATGAGAAATTCTCAACTAAGGGTAGAGAAAAACTCAAAGAAATCCAGAAAGAATTTGACTGGACTATTGAACAATTAGACTGGTTAATTGCTTGTATTGGATTTGAAAGTCAATTTAAACCAAGAGCTAGAAATAGGATATCTAAAGCTACTGGTTTAATTCAATTTATGCCTCTAACTGCTGAGTACTTAGGTACTACCATAGATGACTTACTAGAAATGGAAGACTATGAGCAGTTAGAGTATGTTAAAAAGTATTTTAAACCTTATGCTCATAGGATTGAATCTTTAGAAGATATGTATATGGCTATTTTAATGCCAAGATGTATAGGTAAAACACCTGACTATAATGTATTTAGTAGCTATAAAGCATATAAACAAAACATTATTTTAGACCTCAATAAAGATGGTAAAGTTACCATAGAGGAAGCTACAGCAAGAGTTAGGAGAATCTACGATAGTGGAAAATCTCTTAACTAAAACATATGTTTTCATATTAATTGCAGGTATAGGTGGTCTTGTAAAATACCTTAAAGGAGCTAATTTTAGCTTTCAAGGGTTACTTATAAGAGTATCATCATCTGCATTTACAGGGTGGATAATAGGGTTAATGTCACTACACTTCCAACTATCTATTGAAATGTCTTGTGCCTTATGTGGTATTTGTGGTTACTTAGGTGCTGATACTACAATATCATTACTAGAGAAATTTATTAAGAAGAAGATAGAGTGAACGTACATATAGCTGTTTTTCTAATTGGATTTAGTATTGGTATTTGGACTTCTAGCTATTTTAGTAATAAAGTTCAAATCAGTAATTTAGAGAAAGTTAGAGCTATTGAAACTGCTCATATACAAAAAGTAGATAGATTGAGAAGTGAGTATGAACAAAAATTGGCTAATCTTAATAATACTATTATTGATATGCGTAAACTTGGAGGGGTGCAGTACAGTACCTGTCCAACCAGAGGAGTGTCCTCAAAAAATAATTCCTCAAGAACTATTACGTATAGAGAAGAGGAACTATCTAGAAGACTTCAAGAAAGTTTGGGAATCCTAAAAGACTGTCAAAAAGAAGTTACACGTTGTAATGAATTGCGGGAGCTCTTACGATAGGGTCTACACTACCAAGTTATTTTATGCCCCATTATTGGGGCTTTTTTATTAGGAGATTACGTATGCTAAATAAATGTCAAGAGAAGGCATTAGATGCATTATTAGAGTTCTGTTATTCCCAAGAAAAGTTCATTTGCCTATCTGGTATGCCAGGTACTGGTAAAACTTATTTATTAAATGAGTTTGCTAGTCAGTTACCTAGCATTAATACAGTACTGAAAATTGCAGGTAGATCCCCATTTATGAGCATAGAATTCACTGCTACTACTAATAAGGCAGCTACAGTACTAGCAGAAAGTATTAACTCAGAAAGAGCAACTACCATATATAAGTTATTTGGTATTAAAGTTACTAGTGATTATAAGACAGGGGAAGATAAGTTAGACTACTCTAGAGCTATCACAATAACTGACAGTATTATCGTAATTGATGAAGCTTCTATGCTTAGTTATGAAGTATTAGACTACATCAATAAATATGCAATTAGATGTAAGATTATATTTGTAGGTGATAAAAATCAGTTACCTACAGTAGGTGGTAAAGGAGCTGATGTATTCAATAAATTTAAGGTTATTGAACTAACCAAGATTATGCGTCAAAAACCATCTCTCGCTAAAGCCATCAAAAACGCTAAAAATGCGTTAGAAGCAGGTGAGATGATAGATTTACCGTCTATGGAGTCAGAATCAATTATACGCTTAAATAAGAGCGATTTCTTGGACTCTATAGTTAATATGGGGTTAAACGATAGAATACTATGCTACACAAACAATAAGTGTATAGCATATAACTCTCATATTAGAAATGAATTAGGATTACCTACAACACCTATCAAAGGTGATATGTGTGTTAGTAAAGGCAGAGTAGCCTCTAAGACTAATCATTTGGGTACTAAATTAGTACTAAATGCTGAAGAGTCATTTATTATTACAGATGTTAATCCAATAGATAAATATATTTATATAGGAAATGAGAAATATGGTGCTGTAGAGTATACAACACCTAAAGGTACATTTATTGGTTTAAAAAATCCAGAGTTATATCCATTAATCCTTAAGGGTGTATATGCTGAATGTAAACAGTTAAAGGACTACTCTGATTACATATGGCTTAAGGAAAATATACTAGATCCTAGATTCTACTACTCTAATACTATACATAGTGCTCAAGGTAGTACATACGATAATGTATATATTGACCTTAATGATATATTAAAAGGTAGGGGAGCAACTAAAGAAACAAAAAATAAGCTACTATATGTAGCAATTAGTAGAGCAAAAAATAAAATCTATTTCACGGAGTAATTTATCATGACAGAAGAAAATATTAAGTATACTAAAATCCAAAAACTAGCATTAGAAATTGCAGCTAATGTATTCCATCCTCATGCTATAGCTAGAATTCAATCTTGTTCAGCTAAGACACATGAAGATTTCTTTAAGGTATGGTGGAAGAATTTTCCTAAGAAAAGAAGTGAACTAGTAGAGATATTAGAAAAATGCTCAGAATCAGAACTTAAAGAAATTAGAGACTCTCTATATAATGTTGACTATCCAAACAGTTTTCCTGAGAATACTAATGACTCAGAAGCTTGGACTGCTATCAGTGCTAATTATATGGAGTATTCACTATGTTTTCCAAAGAATTAGGTACACCTAATAAGGCAATAATATTACCTATAGAACAGTGTACAGATAGTTATCTCAAATACTATGGAGATAATCTTATAGCTTTTGGTTTACCTAAAGCCAAAGCTGATGATACAAAAGAATACCTTAAAGATATCCTTGAATTAATACCTCATAATTTTCCTATATTAATAGCGTCTACAGATATCTTTAAGGTAGCTACTAAAGTTAAGAAGGTTACTGCTCTAGAAGGAGTAGCAGTAAACCAGAGGTACTTCATAATACCTTCACCTCTAAACTGTATTTATAACCCTAGTAAGAAAACAGTACTTAAGTGGGTTATGGATAACGTAGAGAAGTTTATAGCTGGTAATTATGACGCACCTGGCACAAATATCATACACAGCAGTAGATATATCTATGACGTAGAAAGCTTAGATTTCTTACATGAATACCCTATGCTTACCTGTGATATTGAAACTGCTGGTTTAAAATTTACAGATTGTGGGGTACTGTCAATCGCATTTGCTTGGTCAGAGCATGATGGTATAGCTATCCATGTAAATAATAATGAAGACTGGTTTAAAGAATTAAAGAAGTTTTTTGAAAATTACAAAGGATCGCTAGTATTCCATAATGCCACTTTTGACACTAAAGTACTTATCCATAATCTTTGGGTAGGAGGGCAGAGGTCTTGGAGAGAGCGTATGCCTGAGTTTATAAATGGCTTAGATATTATGTATAGAAACCTACATGATACCAAGGTTATAGCTTATTTAGCTGTAAATTCCTGTAGCGGTAATGAATTAGGGTTAAAAAAACTAAGTCAACAATTTAGTGGAAATTATGGTATAGATGTCTCAGGAGACAATACCACTATTCCAGTAAATGAGTTGCTAGAATATAACCTAAAAGACTGTTTATCCACTATGTGGGTATACAATAAGTATTATCCTATGATGGTATCTGATAATCAGTTAGGGGTGTATGAATCAGTATTTAGACCTACTCTAAAAGTACTGACCCAAACTGAATATACAGGTTTATGCATAGACCAAGAAAATCTAAAGCAACTTTCGAAAACACTACACGATAAATACAACGATTTACTCAATTCGATAAACACAAACCCAGAAGTTCTTAAATTCCAGAAAGTGCTAGATGTAGAATATCTAGCTAAACAAAACACTAAGAGAAAGAACCCTAAATTTGAATTATCAGAGAAAGAAAAATTAGATGCTAAATTCAATGTGAACTCAAATATACAATTAGGGAGATTGTTGTTTGAACACTTTAACTTAGAACCTCTAGAATATACTGATAAGGGTGCATATAGTGTTAAAGCTGATGTATTAGAAGAACTTACTAGTATGCATAGCGATATACCATTATTAAACGATATTTCAGAATATTTAAAATTAAATAAGATTATGACATCATTTATGCCTTCATTTGAAAATGCAGACCCTGATGGTGACGTACGACACCTATACGGGTCTTTTCATTTAGGAGGTACTAAGAGCGGTAGATTAAGCTCTAGTGATCCAAATTTACAGAATCTTCCTAGTACTGGTAGTATATATGCTAAACCAGTAAAAGCTATATTTAGAGCTCCTCCTGGCTTTATATATGTAGGATCAGATTTTGCTTCATTAGAAGATAGAATATCTGCTCTTACTACTAAAGATGAAAATAAGCTTAAAGTATATACTAGTGGTGCTGATGGGCATAGTCTAAGAGCTTACTATTATTTTAAGAAGTATATGCAAGATATAAAGCAAGTACCACCAGATACTAAATGCTATAAAGTAGAGCATGATGATGGTACTATAGAATACCTAACAGAAGAAGAAATTGTAGAAAAAGGTTACAAACAGTAGTATAGTATTACTATCTTAACAAAAAGGAACTAATTAACTATGGATAAAATTTTTAAATTATTAGATAATATATTAGAAGAAACTAGTAAATTATCTCGTGAAGAATTACTTGAATTATTTACTAAACATCATGAGCAAAGAGTTCAATCTAAGAAACCAAGGAAGATTAAAATTACTGATGGCGATGAAGTTATCGCTACAGTAAAAGACAAGGATGTCTCTAAATGCGATAGTGCTTTTGGTTTTCAACACGCTTGTGTATTAGCACGTACAAAAGCACTTATCTGCAAGTCTACTTTAAATAAATATTTACTTGTAGATGGTACTGGTACAATAGCTCTATGGACTGAAGAAAATGGATTTTCTGAAGGTTTTGTTACATTAGAAGATGTACTAGATGCTAAGTATGATATTGTAGGAAAAATTGGATTTTAACCTTATTTAATTAGCCATGTGAACCCCTCTATATGAGGGGTTATTTGTTTAAGGAGAACTATGAAAATAACTCCAATTTCTGCTGAAGAATATAATATTCATCACATAAACCAGATAAAGCATAAATATCCTGATTATAGACAAAGAAGTAAAATGCCTACATTTGCTCTTACTTATGGAGGAAATTGGCGTACTATTATGAAAGATGGATTCTCTGAAGAAGAAAGCAGGGAAATTGAGAAAAACTATCATGAGTTATATAAACAGTCTGATAAGTGGGTAGATGATCGCTTAAAACAGGCTGAAAATGACGGATACGTTACACTAGCATTTGGCTTGAGGTTACGTACCCCATTACTACAGAAATGCGTTATAGGTGATAAAAAGACGCTTTACGAAGCTACTAAAGAAAGAAAGTCTGCAGGTAATGCTCTAGGACAATCTTGGGGATTACTAAATTGTAGAGCTGTAAATGAAGTAATGGAACAAGTATGGAAATCACCTTATAGAAATGACATTCTACCTTGTGGTCAAATTCATGATGCTTCTTACTACTTTGTAAAAGATGATATTGATACTTTATTGTATTTAAATAAGATTTTATCTAAAGCTATGAAATGGCAAGAAGATCCTGCTATAGCACATGATGAAGTGCATCTATCAGGAGAATTAGATATTTTCTACCCTAGTTGGAAATACCCAACTACCATACCTAATGATTGTAATAAAGAAAAACTTATAGAGGTTATAAATGCTAACAAATAAAACCAATATATCATTACCTCTAGCTACATGGTTAGCTAGTAATTCCTATGGAGGTAAACCAGAACCTAAAAGACTATCTGCTACTAGCTTACTACAAGGTACTAGAAAGTTAGTTTACCAAGAATTAATAAATAGAGGTACTTTTGAAGAGTCTTCCTTAGATATTAGTGAACTACTGGCTTCTAAATTAGGGAGTGCTATACACCAGAATATTCAGAATGTGTGGGAAGATGATACTACTAGAAGTAATGCTTTATTGGCTTTAGGAATTAAACCAGAAGTTATTAGTAGAATTAAGGTAAATCCTAGTAAAGTACATCCAGGTGATATACCTGTATATTTTGAAGTACGTACTAATAAGGTGTTTAATGACTGGACTATATCAGGTCAATTTGACATAGTATATGATGGTCAAATTCAAGACTTTAAAAGTACTAGTACTTACGTATATATGAATAATCTTAAGAAAGATGACTATATTAAACAGTTATCTATCTATAAATGGCTAAATCCAGAATTGATTACAGAAGACACTGGAGTAATACACTATATCTTTAAAAATTGGGATAAAAATAAGGTTCATGAAGAAGGTTATCCTCAAACACCTTTTTTAAGTGTTACATACGAATTACTACCCTTACATGAAGTACAAAAATTAATTACTAGTAAAATTATGGATATTGAAGCTTGTTTAGAGTATCCTAATATGCTACCTGACTGTGATAATAAGGATCTAATGGTACATGAAGATGTGTATCAGTATTTTAGTTCTGAATCATCAGTTAGAGCTAGTAAGAATTTTGATAATTTAGCAGAAGCTAATAAATACTTAGCTTCTAAGGGTAAGGGTCTTGTAAAAAAGAAAATCCAAGAACCTAAAGGGTGTTATTGGTGCAACTGTAGAGGTGTATGCACTCAATATAAACGATTTAAAGAATTAGGAGTAGTTAAAGAATGACAGAAGATAATGACATTCTAACCATTAAGAATTTAGTAAAAGATGCTGCTCATCATCCTATGACTGAAGAAATAGTAGATATGATTGAAGCCAAAGCTAATAACTATAATTCTAGAGGGTTTTTTAGAAACATGGTTATGTTTCACTGGGCTCAAATAGCTAGTAATATGAGAGCTGTAATAAGCCAACCTAATGAAGAAGATTTAACGATTAATACTTATGTAGTTAATTTAATGACTTCAGGTGGTGGTAAAAATCAGTCACTAAATTTTCTAGAAGATTATATTACTAGAGATTTCGTAGATATTTTTAAGAACTGTACGTATCCTGAGATAGCAGAACTTAATATTCAACAAGAAGCTCTAGAGAATGCTTTACAGAAAGGATTAAGTCAAGCAGAATCAGTACATCTACAGGAGCCTATTAGAAAGGAATATAACAGCTGTGGTGCGTTCTTGTATAAGTTTGATAGTGGTACAGGTGCTGCATACAAGCAGTTACGTACTAAGTGTCAAATTGCAGGTATTGGAGCATTATCATTTGTATGTGATGAAATAGGTAATAATTTTAAAAATAATGAAGAATTATTCAATGCTTATTTAGAATCATATGACGTAGGTAAGGGTTCTAGTAAGCTAGTAAAGAATACTTCTGACGCTAATAGAACTAAAGAACGCTATAGTAATGTGCCATGTAATATGCTGTTATTTGGTACACCAGATGCACTATTTGATAGTAGCTTTACAGAGAAAGCATTTAAGGACTTACTAAATACAGGTATGAGTAGAAGATGTTTCTTTGGTTTAGGAGAAACGGTACCTCATAGTAACGTTACAGTAGATCAAATGTTTAAGCAGAGATATGGTGTAAAGTTAGATACTTCTAGTAGCCATATAAGAGATGCTCTAAAACATTTAGCTGGTATAAAGAATTATAATAAGAAAATTACTATATCAGAATCTTTATTGAAATCTCTGGCTTTACCTTATGAGAAATGGTGTCTCTATAGAGCATCACAATATCCAGAATTAGGTAATAGCACTACTCAATTATTACAGAAAGAAATACAGCATAGAGCGTTTAAGGTACTTAAGTTAGCTGGTGCTATAGCTTTTATCAATGGTGATACCGAAATCACACAGGAAGCTTATTTAGCATCTTGTAAGGTAGCTGAAGATAGTGGTAAAGCATTCTATGATATGCTACATAGACCAGAACCTTATATTAAATTAGCTAAGTTTATTAGCAGTACTGGTGGTAGGGTATATGAGTCTACATTAGTAGAAAATCTACCATTTTTTAAATCTGCTAATGCTATGGAGAAAAAGTCACTATTACAACTAGCTATGAGTTGGGCTACTGAAAATAATATACCTATTAAGAAATGTGATAATGAAGGAGTACCCTTCTATGAGAGTATTCATATAGAAGAAACCAATCTTGATGATTTAATATTTACTGCTTCTACTGGTATATCTCATGGTTATGAGCAACCTGCTATAGGTAAAAGAACTCTGTCTTCACTTATTAAATTAGGTTCTATGGATGGAGTACATTGGTGTAATCATAGGTTTATTATTGATAGTGCTAATGTACAGTTAGGACCTCATAGAAGTGAGAATACTACACTTTCTGGTTTTAACTTAATAGTATTTGATGTTGATGGTAAGAATGGTGAAGCATCTCCAATACCAGAAGCTATTAGTATGCTAGATGGCTATACATATATCATATATACCACTAAATCGCATTCTGATGCGACACCATGCTATAGAGTGATAATACCCCTTAAGTACACTATCTCGCTTAATAGAGAGGATTATAAGGGGTTTATGAAGAACTTAGAAAAAGCACTACCATTTAAGGGTAGTGATGAACAAACCTATCATAGAAGTAGAAAATGGTTATCTAATAATGGTACTGTCTATAGTAATCTAGATGGTCAATTATTTGATCCTTTACCTTATATGCCTGATACAGCTCAGAATACTAAGCGTGAGAAAGAGTATAAGGATTTAAATCTTAAGGAAGCTACTGCTATAGAAAGATGGTTCTTAGCTAGAATTAAGGTAGGTAGTAGAAACCATGAGTTATATAAGTATGGTATGTTACTATGTGATAGGAACTTAGATTTTGACACTATAGTAAATGCTATACAGTCATTAAATAATAAACTAGAGGAACCTCTAGGAGAACAAGAATTGAGAGATACTATTTTTAAGTCAGTACAAACAAAAATAGCCTCCAGATAATTACCTACAAGATTATTAAGTTGAGAGAGAGCTTATTATCTTAAGGTGATTAGAGAAATTATTGGAGGATATTATGCTTAATCTTATTTTAAATATATGCAAAGCTATTATTTCTGTATGTACAGTTATTAAACTATTCAACAGAACTAAGACACGTAGTATGTATTTTAAATAATCTTGTAATACCCAGGGAGGAGGGTTTTGGTCCTCCCATTTTTATATTAAGGAAATTAGTGAAAATGAAAACTTTTGAAGAATTTGTATCAGAAAATAAAACCAAGTTAGCAGAGAAGTATTTTACAGTAGGAGGGGACAAAGAGGAGTTTTTACAAAAAGAGTATGCAAATTTTGTAAAAACCTGTAACATTATTAATTTTAAAAATGGTAGTAAGGTAGCAGAAGCTAACGTACTATCTTGTAAGGGTGAAATTTTACCTTCTACTTCTGTAAATACAGTTACTAGAGGTGATAAGGGTTACGTTAATGTAAACGGTACTTTTAATATCATTTATAGTGATGGTACTTCTAAACAAGTAGAAGGTAAGGTTCAAATTCGTTTTAAGGATTTCGTAAATGCTCAATAAGTTAATGTTGGTTTGTGGTAAACCAGCAACAGGTAAATCTGTATCTTTACGTAATATGGCAGATAATACTAAGGTGCTATATTTATGTACTGAAGCAGGTAAAGCTTTACCATTTAAGGCAAAGTTTATTCAAAAGGTAGTTACTGACCCATATCAGCTTATAGGTGAAAATGGGTATATAGCTCAAGCTGCTGCTAATCCAGATAAGATTGATACTGTCGTAATTGATAGTATTACTTATCTAATGAGTATGTTTGAGCAGATGTACGTAAATACTAGTAGTGATACTAGAAAAGCTTGGGGTGAGTATGCTAATTACTTTAAAAAGTTAATGCTTACTGAAATACCTAAGCTACAAGAATCTCAAAAAGTAATTATTACTGCTCATACAGCTGATATTTACAATGAGAGAGAATTAGCTCTAGAAACTTTAGTAAAGTTAAAGGGTAGTGTAATGAATGAGGGTGTAGAGTCATATTTTACGAATATTGTCTCCACTAAAAGAGTTCCACTATCAGCATTGAATGGGTATGAGAATAAATATTTGAATATTACTGAAGATGATAAAATTGAAGGATTTAAGTATGTATTCCAAACTCGTTTAACAGCTGATACTGTAAATGAGAGAATTAGACAACCATTTAATATGTGGTCTAGAGCAGAAACATATATTGATAATGATTTAAATTATGTAATTGAACGTTTAGAAGAATATTATAAATAAGGAATAAAAAATGTTAGATATTAATTTTAATGTAGATGCAAATGTAGATTTATCAGAAGGTACAGGTAGTTCTTTATTAGAAACTGGTTTATATAAGGCTGTAGTAAAACACGTGTATATTACTCAATCTAAGAGTGGTACTGGTATCGCTAATGTTATTTTAACTATTGATAATAAGGATGTTAAGGTAGAACCATTATATATCTCTTATGCTGATACTAAGTCACCAGTAAGAGATGGTAAGGTAATTCCTGGTTTTATCACTATTAATGCTTTATCTGAATTAGTAACTGGTAAGCCATTCAGTGAAGTAGTAGGTAATGCTCCAAAGAAAGCATTAATGCTATATGATTTTGAGTCTAAAACTGATAAACCAACAGAAGTTCCAGTAGTAGTGGAATTAAGTGGTAAGCAGGTAGGAGTAGGTATTACTAAGTTACATAAGCATAAGAAGAAAGAAGTAAATGGTAAGTGGTATCCTACTACTGATATGTTCTATGTAAATGAAATTCACCGTTTCTACGATGTTACTACTGGTCAAACTGCTACTGAAAAGAAGAAAGGTGCAGAAGCATCATTTGGTAGAAATTGGGTAGAAAAGAATAAGGGTGTTACTAAGGAAGAAACAGTTAAGGAAACTATTATTCCTGGTGATGCTCCAGTAGCTCCTGCTCCTACTGCTAAGGCTGTAGACGCTTTATTCTAGTGGCAGAGTTTGTAACTTACCTACCGTGTATAAGCATGGTAGGTAAAAGAAAAAAGAAAAAGATATCTTTGAGTTGGAACTATTATTGTAATTACCATAAAAACTATAAAGGTAAAATTAAAGAACATTTTATGGAATTATATGAAGATTTTATGCCTGATTTTCCTATTAATAATATAACTCAAATTACTTATACACTATATACCGTTGATCATAGACAATGTGATGTAGCTAATGTTTGTGGTTTAGTAGATAAGTTTTTTTGTGACAGTATGATTAAGTGTGGTATAATCAAAGACGATAGTTTCAAGTACATTCCTAAGATTCTATATGAGTACGGGGGAATCGCTAAGGAACGTGCAGTCAAAGTAACTATATCTTATACATAACCTCCTATTTAAATTTGTGATTGATGTATTAAGCCCTGCCAATAACAGGGCTTTTTTATTGTTATGATTGGATTTATTTTTTGTAGTATTTTATTTTTAGTATTCTTATATAACTGTATTAAAAAATGGGATGATAGTGATGTTTAATATAAAGCAATTATTTACATGGAGTAATAAAGATAAAGTATTAGTAGGTAGTGTAGGGTATTTTGGTAATTCTATAAATGAGCTTGAGAATAACATTAGATTAAATAAAGCTGAAGTATTATCTGAAGTATATAAAAGTCCTCTTGATACTGTAAATCACGTATTTAAACCAAGAGGTGATACTAAAGCTTATGGTTTATATATTCCACGTCAACACACTAATTATACAGGTACTGCAACTTCTCTTATAAGACCTATTAAGACTGTAGATGAATTTACAAAGCTAGTATGTAACCTACAGGAAGATCTTTATATTAGAGATAAAGATAAACAGTTATATCGTGTAACAGTAAAAGCTTTTGAATTCCATAAAGGTAAACTAGTAGCTGTAACACTAAATAATAAATCTTATACTTTAGAAGAATTGTTTGAGAATTTTGAGTTTAGAAGAATTGATAAACTTGATTGGAAAGCTTTTGGAGTGTTCATACTATGAGAGTTGATACATCACAAGCAGTGGAGTATATGGATGCTAAAAACTATAAAATGGTATTCAGCTATCTAATACCTTTACAGAATAACTTAGAAATACCAAACCAAGAATTACTAAATATTCTTAGTAGGTATACAACTGAAAGAATTATGCGTAGTAGTAAGAAAGAAGAAGAAGAGAACCAAGATTATGAGTATATTTACGTGGAAGAATGATACTGTAGAGTTAGATGAAAATAATAACCCTACTCTAAATATAAACCAAGAAGAACTAATTAATAGTACTTTACAATTACTAGGTGATATTTTTGGTTCTGGTTTATCTGAATTAGCTACTAAGTATAATGAACTAGTAAAAGAGAATAGGATGCTTAAAACTAAGCTAGAAAACCTATCAGAAGCTCGTGATATGCAACTTAAACGCTTAACAGTACTAACTAATGCAGAAAGTGATGCAAACACGTATAAGAAGAAATTTAACACTATTAAAAAGAAGAATGACGAATTGCAAGGTAAATATAACCAAGCTATGGAAAAGATTAAGAACTATGAGTTCAAATTTAATTCTATAAAAGGTTATATGCAATCATTAACTTCTCAAAGTATTAAAGTAATGGATGCTTTTACAGAAGTTAATAATATTATGCACTGTACTGGTAGAGTAGTAGAAAAGTGCATAGGTGATTATAAGATTGCTAAAGTACCACTAAATTATAATGGTCATAACCGTACTAATATTAAGATGGCATCTGCTGGTATACCAGTAAGCCTTACTCATAACTATTGTTATGTAGTAGAAAGTCCTGGTGAAGGACAACAGTACTTCTATGCTTCTGAAAATGCGTCAGAATTGATTACAGCAGATAAGGTGAGTATTGATACTCCTGAAGTAAGAGATTACATTCTAGAGCAATTTAAGGGGGTTTCTGAAGCAGTATTTGATGGTAAAGATGATGATAATGACTTTACTCTCATAAACCAGAAATGGAAACAAGTTATTGATCAGACTAATACAGTAATAAATGATATTACTAAGAATCTTAAATTTAACTAGGAAAATCTTATGAGTACATTGCCAAAATGTATCTTAGTAGCAGTATGCAACCATTCTGCTTCTACGGAGAAAAAAGATTTAGTAAACACTCTTCAAGAATACTTTAATAGTATACCTCATATTAAACATACAGATTGTAAAGGAGGTACTTGTTATATATTTCTAAATAATGGTGCAAACCGTAATATTTTATATGGTATAGGGCATATGGATTACTCAAATATGTGGGATGTTTTTGGATTTATATCATATGATTTAGAATGTGATACCTCATTATTTGTTACTTATAGTAGAAGTCTTACTAGACAATTTCTTAATTCTCATTATTGCCCATACAGTATAAATATAAATCCTACAGATAAAAGAAAATTAAGATTACTTATGGAAGGCTAATTATGACTAAACTACCAAAAACTATAATAGTAGTAGCAATTAAACATTCTAATAAATATTCCCATTTAAGAAAAATATGCAAAGAATTTTTTGAAGGGTTTCCTTATATAGAAATTACATTAGATGACGGAAAAGATTACTATATATTACCTAGTTCTGAAATAATAAAAAGCACTTTAGATAGCATTTACGATGCTTTAGATACTATTGTAAATATTGCTGGTTTTCACTGTGAAACATATGTATATGATACTGTAAATCCTAGAATATGGGATACCTATACTATCGATATTAACACATTGTATGATGACGAATTACCAGAATATGTAACAATTTTTGATCCTAACGATATAGAGGTCTTAAAAGTATTCTCAGAGGATTAGATTATTATGAGTGCATTACCAGAGCATATAATACTAATAATATGCAAAGAATCTTCTAAAGCAAATAAAGATATATTAAGAGTATTTAAAGATTACTTTAGTGGTGTACCTCATATACCATATACAGACACATCATTATATAACTCTGGTACTTACTATATAGTTCCTTATAATAAGCTATTCCGTGATATCTTAGGAAATATAACAGCTTATAATGATCTTTATAATATTTTTGGTTTTGCTACATATGGGATACAAACCTCTTCTCCAGCTCCTACTTTTACTAAAAATATAGTTAGAGACTTTTTTAATTTTAGATATCTACCACTGAATATAACAATAGATCCCAAATATTTAGAAACACTAAAACTATTTACAGAGAATTAACTTATGATACCAAAACACATAATAACAGTATTTTATAAGCATCACGAAAACCATAATAATCTATTAGAAGTATTTAAAGATTATATTGAAAAAATGCCTTGTATACAGTTTAAGTATTCTGCTAAGAAAGGTGGATGCTACATACTTCCTATTAATAGGGGTATTGAAGAACGTGTACTACATTATTTAGATGACGGTATAAATAATATTGACTATTTTCAGTGGGATATTTTTGAATATCATTATAACCCATTTTCAAGGACTCACACTTACTATGCACTAATGTTAGGTGGTAGGACAGAATGTGGTTTAATATTCTCACCTCGTATGGAATTTACCCTTGATTATATGAAAAAAATAGAAGCACTATCAAAAGACTAACCTAATATGAATAAATTACCAACATATATCCTTGTAGTTAGCATTATACGATATACTGATAATGCTGAATTAGTAGATGTAATCAAAGATTACCTTAATGGTGTACTTCATATAGATATAACAGACTATAAATCAAATAAGCAAACTGTACAGTATATAGTGTGTGACAGTCATATTATAAAAAAATTCGTGCATACTCTTTATGTTAAGAGAGACAAGTTTAAGATTTTAGATTATTCTTATTATGTACTTAACGAACACCATACCACATATCATAGAAGGTATAGCTATGATCCTTATAGTATGCCTGACGAAATAGCAGTAAACTCTGTTAGTACAAAATTACAATTATGGGCTGCAGTATGAAAGAACTTGAAAATAGCTATCCTGATAATATAGTGTCACTAATTTTTACAGGGTCTACACTACCAGAACTTTACGTAATCATAGAAGAGTTCTTACAAACTATACCACATATGAAAACTGTAATTACTTATGATGACAAATTGCTAAAACCAATACCTTGTTATGTAATACCGTCTAATGATTATGTTAGTAAAATTATACATAAATTATTGTATTGTTCAGTACCATGTGTAGTACTGCCTATTGTGGATGATATCTATTATTATACCTGGTTTGAGGATAATAAATACTGTTTTACTAAACTTGGAATACCAGATGAATCATATATAGCAATAAGTAAGGAAGATTATGAGCACTATTTATTATATGCCTAGGACTGATATAGAAGAACAGCCTGTATACTACAATAAACTAATGGGTATTCTTATACGTAAGTACCCTCCTAAGTACAGAACAGCTGTAAATGCACTTAAAGAATATCTTAAAGGCACTCCACATATTACTGAGCACTGTAATTTACCATATAAACATATACCTATAGATAAACATGATATGCACATTAATAACATAAAACTAGGTAATTTCTTTATATTACCTTATAGCAAACACATTTACACAGAAATACAAAATATAGTAAGCTACTTGAATTTACCTTATACAAATATATGTTGTTGTGTGTTCTATGTGCACGCTGGTATCTTTCCATTAAAATATAGTAGTGGTTTTGGCACTATTGTAATAAATAAAGAAGATTCTGATGTTGTTAGGAAGTACTAAAATATGAGTGAATTTTCTGATAATGTTAAGCATAGGTTAATAGGTGTGGGTCTACTAAATTTAGAAAATAAACCAGAACTTCTAGAAATATTACAGTGTTATTTTAGTGGTATATGGGGTATTTCAGATATTGTAGTATACGAAAAAAATATATTTACAACTATATATACTTATCCTAATAACTATGATTTAGAGTATATATTTAATAAATTTGAACAGCAATGCTTTAATTATATAAAAAGTATTAGTTTAATTCTATTAAATCAAAATAGTGATGATAGTTATAGGTATATATCAATATTTAATTCAGGTTTATCAGCTTACGTAGATAAGCATAAACTAGACCAATATCTCCAAGACTGTGCTATACAAAGAAGACTAGGGTTTAATAAAAATGGGTACATATAATATTCCAGAAAGGTTAATGGTAATATGCTGTAAAGATGATAATAAAGAATTACTAGATATTCTTAAATGTTATCTTGAATGGATACCTAATATCTCAAATATAACTATGGTTAAACAATATACCTTCTATAAGGCATCTGAATTTGTATACATAGTTACTAAAACTCTAGAAAGAATATTTTTTAAACTATATGATTATATAGCTATACTTCAATTATTTTTGGTAAAAGCTAAAAATCCAGTATATTATACTTATACACCTAGATCACTATATGATTATAAAACTGAAGCACTTGTAAATAAGAAAGCATTAATACAATATATTAAGGGTATCTAATATGAGTATCATAGATTACGATATAAATACTAAGAAAATACTTGTGTATACCCCTTATAGCAGTAATACAAGTAATACTAAGTTACTTAATATTGTAAATACATTTATAGAGGGTCTGCCACATATTAAAACTAATACTATACTTTTAGAAAGCGATCATTCTAATAAAATATTAGCACTAATACCTTGTATAGTGATACCTTCTAATAAGTATACTGCTAGTATTCTAAACAAATTTTGTAAACTTTCTAATTGGGGTAATTTTAGTAGTTACACAATAGAGAGGTATTTTCATAATTATACAGATAGTGGTAATTACTATTTTGGTTTAACTCATGTGCGTGGAAATTATAATATTAAAATTAATAAAGAGTACTGTGATAAGTATTTATTGGGTTAACTAATATGGCTAGAACAAAGTATAAAAAAATAGTAGTGCTAACTCCTAAACCTAAAGGTACAGTTGATTTATATAATATTATAACTACTTATGTAGAAGGTATTCCATACATTAAATTTTCTGATAAATACTCATATCGTTTAATATTAGCAGGTACTGTAGGTATTCGTAAGATTATAACTAAATTATGTTTGGCAGGAATAGAATCTACTTTTAGTATAGATACTTATTTTCATTATAGCTCTCACGGAGGTTATTGCTATTTTTGTGAGCAACTAGAGCATAGGAATATAATAGTTAAAAGTAAAAATCTTAAAGTTTTATGGGATTAAGGATATGGATACCAATACAACTAAGTTTTTAGCAATAGGATTATATAATATGCCTGGTTATACAGAAATTCCAGAAATATTTAGATGTTACATTGAAGGTCTAGAAAATCTAGCAGAAAATCCTATTAATGAAAAAGTATATTCTCAAGAGCATGATGTAGAGTTTTTATATATAGGTATAGAAAATGATAATTTAGCACGTGTAATTCGAAGATTATATAATAAGTATAGTTATGGTATATGCATATTTCATATGTCCACAAAAAAACCATTAAATACTCATAAACAAAGTATTCTTAAATCTGCTGAATCACACATACTTGATTGGGTATCAATAAATAGAGGTAATTTATGTTAATAATTGAATATTTAAATAAACAGAAAAAATCTTTTAAAGAATATATTATGGATGATGATGATTTTTATATGTGCTATTTTAGTAAAGATTTTGATGAATTTATTGATTTGCATGGTTTTAAGGATACTAGAGAATATAAACCAGAAAAGCTATATAACGATACTGTAATTATATTTAGAAAAAAGTAAGGAATATTTTATGAACAAACCAAGTTTAGATAAAATTATTAATTTTTATGAGTTTAACATTAAAGCTACTAAAAAAGTAATAGAAGAACAGGAAGTACTTAAAAAGAAGCATAGAGACGAGCAACTGATTAATGGTGCTAAAGGACATCTAGCTTTATGTAAGGCTGTTTTAGAAGCTCTACTAGAACTACAGCAGTATAGAGAAAATAATAAGGTAGAGTAATATGCGTAATCCTAAGGTACCTTATAATCTATATGGAATTCATATGGATACAGTTATACATATACCTGCAAGAGAGTATTTTATAGAATTCCTAGAAACACTACCTCATATTAAAAAGTATGCTAAAGATAATAGGAGTGTATGGTATATATTTGAGTACTCTAGCTATCTTAGATGTCTTATAGATAATTTCTTACAGAATGCTATTGGTGTTGTAGTTCATAGATATCCTTGGGTTACTAATTTTTTAGTATCTGTATATTACAATGATACTATTACTCTATTAGCTTGTTCTGGTTCTGAATGCATTTATACATCTAATACAGCATCCGATAAAATAAAACTATCGGAACAAGAAATTTTTAATATTATAAATTAGGAAAATTATATGTCTTCTTTATTAATAAACGAGTACTCCTTTAGGGAGCTAGGAGGTACTTTACTATCAATACATTACGATTATAAATACTTAGTAGAGTACTTTAAACCCTATATTATGGATGACATTATATTCTATAAAAACAGGTATATATGCATACTAAATCCTTACTTAGCAACTACCTTTCTATATAAAATTATACGAAATATGCAATATAAGATAGATATGCCTAGCTATCGTACACATAAATTAGAATTTGTATGTATAAATCATAATTATAATTATATGTACTATAACGAATTACCATATAATGTTACGCTAAAAGTAAACACTAATACACCATCATTAAGGTGTTTAGGTGATTACTTATATCTAGAATTATATTTAAGAACTTTGGATGAACACGGAGATACATATAATGACATTACAATCACTAATACTATGTCCACCAAGTAGTACAGAATATTATAAGCGTATTCTAACAGATATTCTAAATGCTACTTCAATAAAAACCAGTAATATAGATAATGGTTGTATTATTATAAGTGAGCATCCTATAGATAATATTATGCGTAAAATATCAAATATATGTAATAGTGGTATAAAGTTAGATAATATTACCTGGCTTGCAAGAAGTCAGCATAAATATCTTCCTGTCTATGGTACATGGTGTTTGATTCATAATTCTAGAACAGAATACCCATTCTTAGATAGTGCAATTAAAGTTAGGTCTCCTAATTCAGTAAGCGATAACTATACAATAGTCTCTAAAGATAAGTTTTTTAATTAAGGTAATTAAGTGAAATATTCAAAAATAATTTATCCTGATGTACTTAATGGTCCAGGTACTAGAGTAACTATATTTGTCTCTGGTTGTGAGCATAAGTGCAAAGGATGTTATAACGCTAGTACATGGAATCCAGATTTTGGTAATGAATTCACTGATGAAGTTATTGAAGGAATTATCAATACTCTAAAGGATACTAGAATTAAATATAGGGGGTTATCCATTAGTGGAGGAGATCCTCTACACCCTGATAATATTGATAAAGTATTAGACCTTGTAAAACGTGTCAAAAATGCGTGTAAAGGCAAAGATATATGGTTATGGACAGGTTATACCTACGAAGAGCTATCAGAGCGTCAGAGAGCTATTTTAAGCTATATTGACGTAATTGTAGATGGTAAGTTCATACAGGAAGAATATAGTCCTAAACTATACTGGAAAGGTAGTAAAAACCAGAGAGTATTAAATAGTGATGGGTCTACACACCCTGATAATAATAAAATAATTGGAGAAAAAGAATGTCTGCAAAGGTAATACTAGATACTGAGTATAATCCCGATCATAGCTATAAATTAGCAGAAAGGGTAATTACTCTAGAATTAGAGTTTCCTAAATTTATTCTAGCTGAATTCTCTAAGCATAGAAATATTAGTTTTAATACTAGTAGCTCTAGAGCTATACCAGTAGAAAAGATGCTAGAAACTATACAGGAACATCCTATACAATTTAAGTGGACTAAGAAAGGTCCTGGAATGAGTGGTGAACCTCTAGAGATTGATTCTCTGGCTTATCAAAAAGCTAACGATATTGCTAATGAAATCCAAGATTTCTTAACAGAAAAAGTAAGAGAATTAGATGCTCTAGGTATTCATAAGCAACACGCTAATAGATTCTTAGAAACATTCCAAACAGTAAAGGTAGTAGCTACTGCTAATTACTTTCGTTGGATGGATTTTCTATGGTTAAGAATAGATAATGCTGTACAACCAGAAATGGTTGATTTAGCTAGGGAAATCCTAGAAGCTATTGACAACTCTACACCTGAAAAACGTGGTAAAGGTGAATGGCATATACCATATGTAGATGGTGTAGAAGAATATAAAGATTTACCACTATTGGATAAGTTAAAGATTAGTGCTAGTTGCTGTGCTCAAGTAAGCTACAGAAAACTAGATACTAGTATTGAAAAATCTATCGATATCTACAATAAGTTAGTAGGTGGTAAGAAGTTACACGCTACACCATTTGAACATCAGTTTGTATGGGATGCTAACAGTAATGTAGGCAATATTACTTATGGTCGTCAGTTTAGACACATTATAGAAAACACTAGAAAGTTGAATTTATCATTAAAAGAAGGAATTAAAGATTATGAAATTAGTAATTAGTGAACAAGAATTAGTAACCATTATTGAAGAAAAGTATGGTATTAAGGGTGTTAAGGTAGAGTTAGAAACTACTCCTGTAAAGAGTAAAAAAACTACTACACCTAAGGAAGATGTAGTAGAAAAACCAGTAGAAAATACTGTGGAATCTTCTGAGGAAAAGGAACTCCCAGAGGCTACACCTGTAGAAGCTCCTACATCAATTTCTAACTTATTTAATTAAATAGTCTTACTAGAGGTAACCCACTAAGACCATCTAATGCTAAACCTCCTGGAGTATTAAAGTGTGATAACACTTGACCAGGTAACATTAATGATTGGAATGGGTTACTTCCCATAGCACCACCACCTAACATCATTTGAGCAATAGCTAGTTTACCTACCTCTTGCCAGTTAGAAGTCAATATACTGTATAAGTTCTTCTGGGTTCTAAACATATATTTACTGAATACATATAAACCTACCTTTTCTGCCCATTCTATTGGTTTAGGTAATGGTACTGTATAGTCAATAAACATATCGTTAATAATACCCAATCTCTTATCTTCACTCATAGTTGTAGTATGTCCTGTTACAGGGTCTGTAAACTGAGCATTCTTTAAATGAGTGTATAGAGCATATCTACCTACAAAGTCACTATCAACAGCTAAATCCTGTAACCACTTATGTACTGTAGTACCTTTAGCAGCTAACAAGTTAGCAATACCTTTATACCCCATAGTATTACGTATTTCTTGAGGTAACGCTTTGAGTGCTGACTCTATAAGGGTATCTTTAGAAGTAATTTCATTAGTAGCAATACTACTGTAGAAACCTTCCTTAAGTAGAGGGTAAATATCTAAGTTTTCAATTTCTGATTGTAAGCCATTAATCTTACTAGAAATATCAATCTTAGGTTGCATTAATGCTTTAACCTTTAGATCGTCAATTTGTTGACCTAATTCCTTATAGCGTTGTAATTGCTTCCAACCTTTAGCTTGTAACTGAATAGCATCTTGTAATGATACTCCTCTCATAGTTAATAACATTAAGTTAGAAATCCAGTTATACATAGTTACTGTACCTGATTGAATAACTAAAGCTTGTTTACCAATATCAGCCATTTGTTTAGCCCAGTATTCACCTGCTACAGCATACTTACTATGGAATGCTTTTTTAATGTAATCCATAGGAGCATTAATAGCCTTATTAAAGTACTTTTCTAGCTCCTTAACATCACCAGCACTGATAGGCTTATGACCTACTATTCTAGCGAAATATTGCTTTTCAATAGGTACACCCTTACCAGGATAACGTTCTTGGAAATAATCACGTATTTCAGCAGGTAACATCTTATAAGCTAACTGTACTTCTTCATTAGTATCATTTAAACCAATCCACTTAAAGTCTCTATCCTTGTGCTTAGATTCTGTGTAAATCTTATCTAAGTTTTCAGCTGTTTTCTGGTTTAATTGAGGAGTAATATGACGTTCTGCAATATTACCTAATGTAGTACCTAAGATATGATCTGCATCAGTATCTTCCTTAGTAAACTTAGCTAGAGTCTTATCATTAGGTCTTAAGTTATAACCTATGATTTTACCCATAGTATTAAATATAGGTTCTAGCAAAGTATCGTACTCAGTAATAGGATGAGTAGCTTGAGTAGTGCTCATAACCTTAGATTGACGAGCATGGATACCATGAGCTTTCTGGAACTCTGATTGTCTTAAATCTGGATCTATAGTTAAGTCTAATCTACCAGTACCTAATAAGTTAATAGTATACTGATCACCTTCTTGTTGATGCTTTCTAACAGTAGGTGCAATACCTGGTATATAAGGAGTATTAAGTATATGTTGATGTTTTACGTATACTAGGTCAGATTCCTTAGGGAATAGTCTCTTAATTTCAGGTGATACATTAGCATCAGTAACATACTCATAACCCTGATATTCGTACATTTCTAAGCTACTTCTAGGAATTAACTGTAATGACTTATCAGAGTCTGTAAGTCTATGAGTCCATCCTTTAGGTATGTTATAAACGTTATTATCATTACTAAAGATATCCCTTTCTTGCTTAAGCATTAACTGTCTATGCATAGTTGTAATACCGTTAATTAACTGTTCACCTTTAGGTAATTCCATTAAATCCAGTAATCTTTCCTTACTTTCAGGAGATAGTACTTGGATAGCATATAGTGTAATTAGTGTATCAATTTGCTTAACACCATCAGCACTATAGTGTGAAGTAGTAGAATTATTACTACCCCATTTATTGAAGATTTGGTAAGCATTACGTAAGCCTAATCTAGAAGTATCTACACCATATATCATTCTATTAGCTAAACCCTTACAAGCATTACTATAGTAAGTAGCACTCTTTTGAATAACAGGATAATTTAGCAATTTCTGGATTTCTTGGTTTAACTTCTTAGGATTAGCTACCATATCTCTGATATCTTCAAATTTATAAGTATCCATTAAAGTCTTAAAGTCAGTATCTAAGATAGTATCAGTTATAGCTCTTCTTCTATCTTGGCTTAGTTGAGAACTGTCACCAATTTCACAAGTATCAAATAATCCTCTAACATACTTAGTACCTGCAGTAATTAAACGTTCACGCATTTGATCAACACGAACCTTTAATTGTAATGCAGCTTTAGAGTATATTTGGTTACTCTTAGTAGTACCACCCATAATAGGTACTAACATATTCATAAAGCCATATAGATTATCCGAGAACTTTCTACAACAATTTTCAATCCATCTAGTTAAACCAATAGATTCTGGAGTTTCTGAAGAGAACCCTATAGTTTCTTCAGTATCTCGTGATACAAATCTAGTAAATTCATCATAAGAACCTTGAGCTTGCTTATAGTCAAAAGATACTGCTTCAAGTAACTTTTTATCTTCTGCTTTCTCAAAATTATGGATATCTACTTCTGGATTATTAGCTAAATCAGTAAAATCCATACCAAATGAAGGATCTGCATACTTTAGTCTTTCTTCTGGTTTAGTCCAATTCTTCTTAGCTATTTTTGCCATATCAGCAAATAACTGGCAGATACCTCTTTGTACTGAAATATCATCCATACGGTTAATAGCACTATCAGTTACATAAGCACAAATCTTATTGAATAAACCAGAAGTTCTAGCATTAAGAGCTTCTATAGTAGCAGAATCTACTTTCATATTAGCTATAGCTTGGATTAAGTGTTGGTTAGTAAGAGCATACGCTAAGAATTCTTGTAGTACATTAATGTTAGTTCTATGCTTAGGGAACACATAATCCATAATTTCACGTCTAGTAGCATAGTCACATTGGAAATCATCTTCTGAGATATTATCCTTAACATACTCATATAATACTCTCACTTGACGCAGTAAATTTTCGTTTTTAAGCCCTTCTGCTACTACTCTGTGGGTAATCTCATGGGCTAATGCTTCACGATTGTTTTCAGCGATATTTGAGCCTACATTCTGCATAGAAATATTCACAAACTGTCTACCAGTATGAGCATCAATACCAGTGATAGCTAATGGAGCATTTCGTCTATTAAATGACTTTTGAACACCAATCATTACTCTAATATCAGTATCTAAAATAGTACTAATAGTACTTTCTAGTATAGGATTAATAGTAGAAGTTTGAGCTAAAGCAGGATGGTTAAATAACTGCTTTAACTGATCTACACCATATAATGATTGAGCAATATCTTGTAAAGAATCATCATGTAATGCTTGAATATTATTACCTAGCACATCAATTTCAGATGTAGCTATATTTGTACCTGAGTTATAAACATCACTAGAATATTCTCTATGTGCTTGGTTTCTGATATCAGTTACTGGTTGTATAGAATTCCAGAATTCTGTTAATTCCGATGATCCTTTACCACTTAAATCAACTCTGGAGTAACTACCTAAAAATTTACCATCACCATATTCAGAAATCTCTACATTAGTATCCTTGAATATATATACTGATTTATTAGGAGTACCTATAGCATCTCTATTATTTAGTACTCTGTCTGCATATATATCTAATGTTCTATATGCACGATTTCTAATATTATTCTGTAAATTATAGAAGAATGATTTACCAGTAATCTCATTAGATTTCTCTATAATAGCATTAACCATACTATCACTAGGATTACCTAATTCATAAATAGATACAGCAATTACTTGGTTTCCTGTTAATACAGAGCTAGTTAATGAATATTTAGCAGTTGGATTATTAGGATGTAAGAACTTGTTATCTTTCTGTATATTAATTAACTTATAGTACAATTCCTTATTAATAGTAATATCACCCATTTTATACTCATTAGTATGCTGATTTTGAGTTAAATTCTTTAATAGCTTTCTAGGAATAGCTACAAATTCAGCAGATGGTACAAATGCTACATTAACTAGAGATGATCCTAATTTAACACTATGGTTAAATATAGAAACACCTTGAGTATAGTCCTTACTCTTACCTGTTATAGATTCTTGTAATTTACGAGTAATTTCATAGGTATTAATACCACCCTTTAATTTTTCTAACATCTTTTGAGAGCTTTCGTCATTACCCTCTAAAATACCTTGTTGAATTAATTTAGCAGTATTAATGTTAATAGCTAATGTAGAATATGGTTGTATAGTATCACTACCTACATTAAATTCCTGTATATCTAAATCATGACCTGCTGCAACTCTGGTTTTGTAATCACCCCATAATGGCATATTACTGTCTTTATCTAAGAATGGAACATCATTCATATTCTTATTATCAATATAACCTTGATCTGTCATATTAATAGAACCTACTAAATTACTATCTATTATCTTACTTAAAGCACCTGCTTTAGTAATAATAATAGATTGAGTATTTAATTCTGGAGACATTAATTTGCCACTATTATGACCATTATCACTACCTACATTTACAGCATCACCTTGAATATCCCATTTAGGAATATTCAAACTCTTAGAAGTACCATATGAGCTATTAGCTTTATAATTATAAAAGTGAGTCATGCTTTCTAATACTTGATCTGGTCTATCACCTTGAGGAGCAATAATAGTAACGCTGTCAGAATTCTTAATAGTAGATGCATCAACATTAGCGTTTAAAATACCTAGTGTCCAATTTTCAGCTAATTTATCAGGAGTGCCTTCTACAGGTAACATAGCTACTTTTATCTTATTACTGTCAATATTTTTACCTGCAATAGTAAAACTATGACAAGCTAAAGCTGTTGCTATCATAGCCCCAAAATAGCTATTACCTTCAACTACTAGGTGTACTTCTTGACCAGATGCTAGTTTGTCTATATTTGCATTAATAATATTAGATACACGAGAGCTAATTAAGTTAGTAAAGTACATTCTTCTAAACTCTTTTCTAGCATCTCTATAGGCTTGAGAATTTCTAGGGTACAATTCACCATTACCATCGCAGAATATATTTCCTAGACCTTTATTTGCTATAGCTTCTTGTTCAGCTTCATTAGCACCTGCTTCCCATTCTGTATGGTTAAATTCTCCTACTGGAATATGAATTCTAGAAACATTAGGTTCTGTAGAATAAGGTACTACTCTCTCATACACCTCCTGTTTTACATCTGTAGAAAATACACTTTGAATATTATCTAATGTCCAGTTTAATTCTGCACTATTTTGGTCAGTGTCCTTATAGTTAGCTACTAAAGCTAAGAAACCAGAAAGTAACTGATTATTATCTTTAGATTTTCTATGGATTAAAGTATGTGCTTTAGCATTACGAGCTATTTTCTTGTTAATGTCTGCTGAAGTAGTAAGTTTATACTGGATTAAAGTACTACCATATGCTGCAGCAAAATTAGCAGGAATATTGTTAGTTTGCTTAAAGTACTCTTCAAAAATATTATGAAGTTGTCTTCTAGTTTTAGCAGAATCATACTTAGTAACATCAGAGTCATCTGGAGTACCTACAGTATTAGTACCATAAATTCTACTGTCTATCATATCTTCTACAAATTTACTTAAATCTTGGTTTTCAATATGCTCATAAAAACCATCACGTAATTTAGCATATTCTTGCTTATAGGCATTCCAAGCACTTGTAGCAGTAGCATTCTTAGAATCTGGATTTAACCATGAATAGTATGTTAAAGCTAATTTACCCATAGGCTGAGAATTAGGATCTAAAGCTCTTAATAGTTCTTCAGCATTTCTATAGTTTAACCCTTGTAATTCTGTAGTTAAGTTTAAATCAGCAGTAGCAGTACTACCTACCTTAGCTGGATTCTGAGCTAAAGCATACATAAGATGTGGGTAAGAATTTAAACCATTCTTATTAACACTTTGTTGCTTAATAAATTTTACTAGAGCAAAAGCTGAAGAATTTAACTGTTGAGTTTTCTTATGCTTTTTAATAAGTACTTCTTTAATTTCTTTAAAGTACTTGTCTCTACCATCAGAGTATTTAATAGTTTTTAGTTTTCCAGATTCATCAATATATGTAAAATCATCTTGTCCTAATACCCACGCAGTATCTTTACCACCATAGTATTGATTAAATGCTAAAGTACCATTATGTTTCTTATGGATTTCATCTATAGTATTTAATCTGTCAATTAGTGATTCTAAAGAATAAGCCTTAAGACGAGTTAGCATATTTTCAGCAAAATCTACAGTTACTGGTTGTTGTGTAGGATGTAACATATTATGGATTTTAACAGCATTTTCCATAATATTAGTCTTAGTACGTGTTTCTCTTGTAGAACCTTGAATATCATCTATAGTGTGCTGTAACATAGATGCAGCACTATTCCAAGGATTTTCAGTAAGAGTAATATATCCATAAGTACCGTTCATTCCTTTAGATGCTTCAAGAACTGTAGTAATACCGCCTTCTACAGCATCATGAATCATTAAGGTATACAACTTAGTACCCATTTTAATGATTTCAGCTTGTACTACAGTACCATCTAACATATGTACTTGCATAGGTACATTACCAGCACCTCTAGAAGTAACTACCCCTAAAGCACCTTTAACAGTAATACCACCACCTTGTACTGGCACAAATATGTTATTAACAAACTCGTCAAGTACTTGCTTGTAATTATGCTTATTGATACTAATACCTTGTTGGTTTAAGGCATTTTGAGAACCACCAGGTCCTGAGAAGTATCTAATATGTTTATTAATAATAGCGTCTTTTTGAGTATGGGATAATGTACCGCCATTAGCATTAAGTTCTTCAATTAATTCTGCTAATAATAGTGAAGCATGGATATCAAAACTCTTAGCTAAATCCTGCATAGCTTCTTCTGCTATAGGTGATAATTTAACACCTGGAGCTTCTACAAATCTAGCAGCTGCTTCATCATTAATATAAGTAAGTACTTGCTCATTAGCCATAGAACCAAAATCTACAGAAAATGTGTCTAATTCCTCTTGAGTAAGGGTAGCTACTTGATTTATAGTAACTACTTTAACCTCACCAGTAGTAGCGTTATGAAGTGTTAGCTCAGTACCATTTAATCTTACTAAAGATTCTAATAAAGCTTTAGCTGTAGCTTCATCAGACTTTCTAAGAGTACGGTTAATTTCTGTACAAAATGACTCTAATAGTTTTTGTTGTCTACTTGCTTTACCTGCTAAGTAGTTATATGGCATAGCTTGAATTTTAGCTAAATCACGAGTTAATTGTGGTGCTAAATCTTCATTAACTTCAAAACAAATGCCTAGTACTTCTAAGATATCTTTCTTAATATTTACATCTTTACCACTAGCTTGTTGTTCAATAGTAAGCTGGTTTATGATTTCGTAAATATCTGAGTTAGTAACAATTAACTGGTTTAAGTAAGCATCAGCACCTACCCCTAAGCTAACCTGTTTAGACTTAATATCAAATAATGGTAAATTCTTAAGTGTAATACCTACTTTATTTAATAATTCTGAAGTATCTTCTCTTAAGCTATCTGACATACGATTAGCTTTACCTAATAGCATAGCAGTACCATTAGTAATACCATCAACTTCACCTCTGATATAGAAAATGTCATTCTCATTATATGTGCCATCCAAGTGTGATTCAGAAGTACATATTTCTGTAATACACTGTATTGCACCGACAGAAGGAGTAAATTCAGTTATAGTTTTTTCTGCTTTATGGTCTTTAGCATCTTTACTAAATATTGGTATTTTAACCCCTAAAGTAAAATTAGGATAATTTTTATTATCATTAAGTTTACTAAAGAAATTATTTATTTGCTTAATAGTAGGTGCTGTACCATTTTTAAGACATTCTGCTAAACCTGGTTCACCATGATTACTTTTAGCATCATCTAATCTCATTAAAGCAGTTAAATCATCATAGAACATATCCATAGGTTTATCTAAGAATTCTTCTGTAGTCTTATCCCATGCTAAACCAAAATTAGTAGCTATAATTAAATTTCTACTACGTTTAATATAGTAGTTTATAGACTCTAACTCTTCTGGTGTAAATTCTTTACCATCTGCTGGTTTATGCTGTTTAGAACGTACTGTAGTAAAGAACATTCTATAGTCATTGGCATCTCTAGGGGTAAATGTAGAATCATACATTACTCTAGCATTTACAGAATTCTTTAAGTGGAAGTGGAATTCTCGGTCCTTTAACCACTCATTAAAATCTTTATCTTTCTTTGGAAGTCTATCATAAACTTGATATTGACCTACAATGCAACGTAGTAAATCTAGAATATTATTATAGTGAGCATTTAAGGCTTCTTCTGCTTCTGCTTGTTGAGTACTACTACCCGCATTTCTAAATCTGTCTATAGCTTCAGTTAAACCAAACATAGCATAGAATTCATCAGATTGTTCAGTAGCTCGTAAATCTAGTCTAATACCACATGGGAATTTTTCTAGATTTTCATGATATACAGTACCATCAGATGTAACTTTAAAGCCTGGTAAATCATCACCAAATATTTGAGTAACTAAATTTACATTAAGTTTTTGAGGTTGAATATATTGTGTAGCATTAGCTTTTAAAGCTAAAGGAGTACAATAATTATTAGTAGCTCTATCACTATATAATGCTGTAGCAGGTACAGTAACCCATTTTTCAGTACTATCAGTACTTATATCTATTTGACACCATTTATGTAGGTTATCATCGTCATTAGGCATTTCATCAAAATACCTAGCAACTACCTTACCATCATCTGTCTGAATTGTCCTACCATAACTATTTCTAGTAGTGGACTTACTCCATGCTTCTGTAAATTTAGCATGAGCTTTTACGTTACCTTCTTTTTCAGTAATTTCTTTAGGATCACTAGTAACTGTATAGTTATTTCTAGAAGTACTTTCCATACCAAAAGAATCATATATACAGTGAGTAGTTCTACCATCTGGAGTAAACTTAACACAATTACGTACAGCTGATACTACTGTTTCAGCTTTAGGATCTTCCCCCAAACCATAAAATACAGTACATCCTTTAGTATCTGATGGATCTGTAATTATTTGACCAGCATCTGTTGCAGTAGGATCAGTGCGTAGTAAAGTCTTCTTTAGGTAACCTTTTCTACTTAATGCTTCTACAACAACACCAGCTAATTCTACACATAGTACTTTAGGATCAGTAGCACTATCTTTAGGTATTAAGAATTGACCTGTAGATCTTTCAATATGCATAGCAACTTGTTTGATCAAATCATCTTTATTAACACCTTTAATACTGCTTAGATTTACACCAGCTCTTATGCGTGCTTGTGGGCTAGCTTTACCTAGAGCTACAGTAATCTTACTCTTAAACTCTTCTGATTGTGGCATATTAACACTAGGCATTTCAGCAAATACTGCACAGATACCAACATCTAGTAGGTTATTAGGTAAGAACCAAGAACCATCCCTTTCTCTCATAAAATATCTTAGTAAGCCTTCTTTATTAAATTCAGTTTTTTTACCATTTAATAGAGGAGAAATATCGATATTAGCTTCTATACACAATGGAGCAATTTCGCTAGCTAAACCAGAAACTTCAATAGTATCTGTAATGCCAGGGAATTCTTCACCTGATGCTAAAGAGTGCATAATATTAGGTATATTAAAGATACCTGCATGACCAGTATCTACTTTGAAGTTGTCATTTAGCTCTTTAGTATTTGATACCATATTATCCATAGAGTAAAGGAATTCTGGATTATCTACATGAGCTTTTCTACGGTCAAATGAAGCAGTAGATACACTTGTAGTAGGACTAACAGCATTGTTAAAATTTGGGTGCATAGAGCCTAATTCAATTAAGAAATTAGCTACTAAGCGTTGTTCTTTAGTTAATTTAGTAACACCTTTCTTATTAAGAGAATTTGCAAAAGCTCGTATAGCATCACCAGTTACTAAACTACCTCTAGTACCCTCTGTCCATACATTAACTGATATTAAAGCTTCTTCTAAGGTAGCTGTACTGGTTCTATAGTAACTATGAATATGATCATCTTTTAAGTAGTGTTTAATATTAATTGACTGATCATACGTAGCATCTACATAATCTGCTAAAGCATATAATTGATCTCTAGTATTTTTAGCAGTAAATTCTACTGGTTTACCATCACGTATAGTAGTAATAACTTTGTGGGTAGTAAATTGAGTAGTAGCATATGATTGTTGTAATGTGTTATATACTACCTCTAATTCAGTAGCAAATGACATTACTTCTGGTCTATTAGAATGTCCAAATATGTCTAAATTTTCGTATTCCCATTGAATATCTAAAGGCTTATCTGTAACACCCATTAATGTAGTATTTAACTTAGGATTTTGAGTTATAGAATTAATAATAAAATCTATTTTCAAGAAATCTTTAAATACATTTTCAGTCTTAGAATTAGTATATAATACTGCAGCTTTATTAATTAAATCATGCTTAGATGCATTATCTTTATATATTTCTTCTAAATTAATGTGGGTACCTGTGTAAGTTAATTTTTGTCCTGCACTAGTGTAAATTATGTACCCATCTTTAGTGTGTAGTTTTAGCTTAACAATCATACTAGCAGGTAAAGTGTATGCTTCCAAAATTTTGTTAGTATGAGGATCTTTTTTAACTACATGGAAAACATCTTGAGTGTTTATTGATGTAGTATTACCTGCTGAGTCAACTACCTCTACTGTAATTGGTCCAGAATATTTAGTCTCGTCAAGAAGCTTACGTATAGCACTGCTAGTTCTCTTTATAGCAGGCATATTACCAGCAGCACCCTGAGTACCGTTAGCAGACATAGCACTTAGTATTTTAGTATCCCAAATAATACTGTTAAATACTATATTTCTAGTTAAAGGATCTTCACCACATTGATTGTATATTTCATCAATTTTACTATGAGTATATTCTAACTCGTTTACATCATTACTAGGTGTAAAGTTTACGTGTTTATGTTTAGCTAAACCAAGAATCATTAAACCTAATGGACTATTCATAGAGTTAAATACTCTATCAAATTTATTAGGATTATTGATAAGTGCTTTAACTACTGGATGCTTAAGTACATCTTCTGGATTCTTCTCTTGTAAAGCATTATACAAATCTTCTGTAAATTCTCTATATTGAGTAGGATCTTTAATTGCACTAATAAAGTACGCTCTATTATTATTAATAGAACCATCTAAATCACTGAATTGTTTAATAGTAATAGGAGAAGTATCACTACTCCAGATAGTAGTATCTACTAACTTATCACGGAACCATCCTACAGTAGTTTTAAGCTGTTTTACAGCATCTGCTCTTTTAGCAGGGTTCTTACTATCTAAATTCTTTATAACGTTATTATGAAGATAACTAGTAGCAGTTTGATGAATGCCAAATAAGTCTTCTTGTAATTCTAGAGAATTTTCTGTAACAGCAGCATTGCTCTCATTCAACTCTATATTTGTAGTCCTACTACCATCACCTAAGTTACCAGTATTACCTATACTACGAGTACCAGCTATTAACATATTAAATATGTTATCTCTAGTAGCTTCATCTCTAACATTCTTACCAGCGTTAGCATATACTTTTTCTAAACCTTTTTTACTAAGACTACCTAAATCAATATTAGAGTCAATTATTCTAATTTGTGGAGATTTAGTGGTAGCTTCACCTGGTTTAAAAGTTAATGTAACAATTTCATTACTATTAGCAGAACTATATTGTACATATAAATGCTTAGATAAAGCATTTTCCTTATTACTAAATACCCCTCCTGAGTGGTTAGTACCTATAACCCCAGAATCAATTAAATTATCAATTTCGTTAATTAATTTAGCAGCTCTACTAAGAGTATCAGACTCTAAATTAAGCATTACTATAGATTTTTGAGAAGTTACCTTTTCTGCTTTACCAGATTTAGTATAGTATTCAGTACTTAGTAATGAGGATAACTCTTTAAGGCGTTTAGCGAACTCTGAAGATACAGTTACTTTACCATTCTTATTAGCAAATAAATTAGACCATACATAAGTATGTATAGATTCTAATAACTCTTCTTCCTCTTCTTTAATAAGTTTCTTAGTCTTTAAATCAGTTAATTGTTTTTCTTTTAAGAAATTAAAACCAGAATCTACCTTTTTATTGATTTCTTCAGTTTTCTTGGTTTCTTGTTCTTTCTCTTCTTTTGCTTTTGCAGCTGCTTTTCTAGTGGTTCTAACCTTATCACTAAATGACGCTGCATTTAAGGATTTAGCACTGTAGCCTAATACCCCCATAGCTTCTTTAACTCTAGTAGAAGTTTTTTGCATATTTGCTACATGAGTAAGCTCCATAACACTGCCATAGTGTTTAATAATATCTTTAAAAGATTTACCATCCTTTATTTCATCATCAATGAATTTAACATCATCTTGAGTTACTACATTAGCGTCATGAGTAGTGATAAAATTCTTAAGTGAATCAGTATCTCTAATACTACCAATATTAATAGCATCTCTAAATTCTTGAGCTACACTCTTAACAATCCATTTACCAGGTGTGTAAGGATCTTCCTTAACTTTTAAGAATTTATTAGAACCTACAGCTTTTTTAGCTTCTTGTTCAGTATTAAAAGATTTAGTATGACGATTATGGTACTGATGATAGTTTTGCTCTAATGATCTTATTTCATCAGAATTATCTAATAAATTAGCACTATCTTGATATACCTTTCTACCTCTGTCATTTAGAGTATCCTTAAATTTCTTTTCTTCAGTAGGATCACCGTAATGAACATAACCTAATACATCGCCAAGTTCATTAGTAAATTCACTATTACCCTCTAAAGCGTCTTTTAACGCTGTTTTACGGTCATTTATTTCAGTAGGGGTGTATTTACCTACCTTTTTATCAAATACGTTAAATTTAGCTTTTTTGATAGCTTCTCGAGTAGAAGAAGCTGACTCCTTAGGAGTAGATACTCTACGATATAAATCTTTATGTTTTTCTAAACCAGCTTGCTTAATAACTTCATTATAGTTGTCTACTGATGCTTGAGTATCGTCAATATTAGCTAATGCCTCTAATACTTTAGCATCTTTTATCTGGTTTAAATGATTAGTATCAATACCATAATAATCAATATTATCTTGTAGTTTTTGAGTATCAATACCAGTAGCTTTAGCATTATTTATGATTTCTTGAGCAGTATAATCAGTATCAAGATTAGCTACATAATCCTTAGCTTGATCTTCTGACATACCCTCATATTGTTGCATATACTTAATTTTATTAGCGTCAGATAACGCTTCAAAATCTTTAGCTCTATCAGCAGTAGCTTGATCTTCTGCCATCTGTAAATTTGATAATTGCTCTACTTTAGAGAACTCTCTAGAATGACCTTTACCAGCCTTAATATAAGAGATATTTTCTTCTAATTCTGAAAGTTTCTTACTACGTTCTTCAAGAGTAGTTTGTACTTTGTGTATTTGTTCATAACCCTTAAATAACTTAGTATATTCTTTTAAATCTGCACCAGATAAACCAGAATTTTCTGGATTAATGAATTGGCCAGAGTCAGTAATTAAGCTTGCACTAATACCATTACTTTCAAGAACCTTACGAGCATTTTCTACATACTTTTCGTGCTTTTCATTAACTTCTTTTAGCTGCTTGTTATTCTTTTCTTGTAAAGCTAAACTTTCTTGTAGAGCATTATTAATGTTATCAAAGTCATCGTAATCTGTAGATTCTAAGATATTATTAATACCTTCCATAGAGCTATTGAAATCTGAATCACTAGTAAATTTAGGTTCTGCTAGTTTACGTACTCCTTTTTGTGCTAAACCAGCTGCTACCATAGGACCTTGCATATGAAAACCTACAGTACCACCTAATAAGGCATCTTTTAAGAAACCCTCTGCAGTTACTTCTTTACCTTGAGCTAAGTTCTGTAAAGCACTACCAGTAGCTTCTGATATGCCTTCACCAGCCATTTCTTTAGCCCAATCTACTGGATTTAAACCTCTACCGAATCCAACTTTTTGTAAAGCATCAATAGAAGTAGCAACACCTTTACCAGTATTACGTAAAGCTCTACCTAATGCAGTACTTGTATCACCTAATTCTGATAACCCTTTTTTAGCATAGTAACCTAGTTCATTAAAAGTTCTCTGGAATTCTGAAACAGCATTAGGACTTACTATCTTCATAGCAGCATTAGCAGCTTGTTCTGTAGTAAGACCCTTACTTACGAAATCATCATATAATCTTTCATATTCTTTACCCCATTTACCCACAACAGAACCAGGTAGTTTACTAGTAATAGTTCTATATCCAGCACCTAGTAATCTATCACCTATAGCATCAGCAACACCTGCTAACATAGATAAGCCTACAGCTTTACCATAGTTAATTTCATCTATTGCTTTACCTTGTGCTCTAATTTCATTTAAAGACTCTGTAATATTCTTAGAAAATATTGATATTAAGCCAGCAGTTGCTACAGCAGGATTAGCAGAGATAGTTAAAGAAGTAGGTAGTGATTGTAAAACTGCTACAGTAGCTTCAGGGAAACTGGTAACTAAAGATGATATAGTACTACCAATACCAGCTAATATACCTTGGTTTTTGAATGTTTTAGCTACATTAGAAAATTCTCTTTCAAGTACTCTTTGGTTTATAGATAAACCAGTATCTGTCTCATAAGTTGCTATCTTAGTAGCATTATCTAACGCTATTTTAGCATTACGATATTTAAGACCATCTTCAGAATTTAAGAAATCATGATCTTCAGTAGTTAAATCGGTATTTTCAGCTTGCTGTAAGAAGTAATCTCGTAAGCTAGGTACTTGTTCTGCTAGATTTTTTAACTCTTGTTTTAAAGCTAACTTTCTTTCAATATCGCCAGCTTTTTTAAGACTTTCATCACTCATTAATGCTTTATTAACTAAGTGATTACCAATCTCAGGAGCAGATGCTATACCACTAAGTAATTGCTTACCGCCTTCTAAGAAAGCACTACCTGAGTATGTAAGAGTATCCCACCAGTTTCTTTGATCAGCCATTAAATCCATAGTTGTATATGGAGTACTTCCAGTATCAGAAGTTCTGGTATCTTTAACTTGATGATTTTTATAAGCTACTTGTTGTAAATCTGGATGACCTAATAAAATTATTCTGTCTTTTTCAGATAAACTCTGCATAGCCATTTCACGATCATTATATAACTGTAATGCTTGTGTATAATTATTTACAGCAGTAATAGGAGCATCACTAGGTGATTCTTGTAAAATATGATCTGCAGCTTGTGTATACTTTTCTTGGGTTTTAACCATTTCTTCACGTTTAGCATTTTCTTTAGCTATTTCTGCAGGACTATACATAGCAGTACCATCCCAATGAGTAGTATTATCAAGTATTCCTTGAGTAACAGCATTTTTACGAGCTTCTACTTCTTGATCATAAGTATTACGTTTACTTGCTAAAATGTCTAAAAGAGACATATTCTTATTATCATTATTTTCCACAGAATTTCCTTAATTATATTATTTTGAATTTAGTATACCAGATATAGATTGTTGTAATTCTAAAGATTGTTTTGCACGCTTTCTCATCTCAGGACTTAATGATTTACCAGATTCGAGAATTTTATAGAATGTTGCTAATTCTTCTTGAGTTGCTTTATTCTTTTTAACTTTATAATCTAGTGCAGTTAAGAATGAACCTACTTTAGCATCATCTAGCTTATAACGATTTTCACCAGTAAATAAATTTACTCCTTTATCTTGAGCATAATTTCCACCTAAAAATATACCAATTCCTGTCGGTATAGATAAAAGTAATCTGCCATATTTATTCTTAGCTAACCAATTATTCTTTTTAAGCAACTTATCTAAGTAATAATATGCAGTTACACCAGCACCTCCAGAAATAGTACTCTTAGTAACAGAATTATCATAATATGGTAAAATATCATGCTCACCTAATGCTGTACGAATATCAAAATCTTGTTGATCTGCTGAAGTATTAATAAATTTTTCATTAGCAGTATTAGATATTTCTCTAGCACCTGCACCATTATATTTATAATCTTCTCTAATAGCGTCTTGTTCATGCTCTGACACTAAAGCATCAGCTATTTTCTGGTTTCTACTAGAAGTTTTAAAAGTACCTACATTATAAATATCATACAAATCAGAATTAAAAGTTCTATGGGCTTCATCTACATTAGTTTGGTATTGAACTTTCATTTCTGATATGGCAGATTTTAAAACCCCTAGGTCACTTACAAATCCTTTAAAAGCATTATTTTCTGTAAGGTCATCCCTAAATTCATCTAAAGATTTATAGTTTGCAGGATCTAATCCTATTTCTCGTAACATAGTATGGAAAGCCTTAGGTGACATACCAGTGGATGATGCATAGGTGTTATAAGCATAACGTAGATTATTTCCTTCTTTACCAGGAATTGCAGTTTTAACGTAATCATCAATAGCTAATGAATTATTAGGATCACTAGAATTAAAACTATCCACAATATTATTAATAGCAAATTGTGCTCCTGATAGTTTCGATTCACCTATAGATTTTGCTTTATTAGCAGCATCACGTAAATCTTGATCTCGCATACCAGCTCTTTCATAATATTTTATTCTCTTTGCAGTATCTTTTTGGATACCTTCTTTTAATGCTTGCTCATGTTTAGCTGTAAAGTCTGCTAATTGTTGTGGTGTAGCACCTGATAACTTATAGTAATTGAGTGCTTCATAGAATTCGGCTTCAGTAGTTGGAATAGGTGATCCATCAGGATTCTTCCTACCTGCACTAATAAGAGAATCTTTTTGATTAAATTGATTAACTGCAGATAGAGCATTATTTTTATCTGCTGTTTCTTTCCAACCTATAGCATCTTTAGTAGTCTTGAGTACCGTATCAAAATCTAGTAAATCTTTGTAGGTATTCATAAAATCTCTTTGTATATCATAAGCAGATCTACCAAAATTCTTAGGAGATTCCATAGCTTCTTGTAAAGCTCTCTTAGTAAAAATTTCTTTAGCTTCTTTTTGAACTTTAGCTATTTCTGAAATGCTAAGGGTAGAGTTTGTAAGTGATTGTAATGTTTGCTGATCTTCCCCTAGATATTGATAGTTTTCTCGTCTAGTGAGTAAATCTTTAAGATTAGCTGTATCATTATCTTTAATTTCTTTTTGTTTGCTATATAAAGTAGCTTTTAACCACTCATTATTAAAGTCAATATTATCAGTACCTATAGATTGAGCTATAGTATCCATTATATTGCCTGATTTAAATAAATCTTTACTAGCATCTACATCTAAACTATTAAGTAATTCCATAGCTTGTAAAGTATTTTTATTCTTATTAACCTTATCAATATTATTAGTTAATAAATCGCTAAAATTCTTAGATTGCTCTGCAAATTGTCTTTGAGCTTGTATAGCTCCATCTATTCCGGATTCTGCAAACTTACCAAAATCTACTGGAGCTGATTCAGTCCATGGTTGTGCCACTAGTTAATATCCTTAAATTTATCCTTAGTAAAATTTATCCAATCTTTAGCTGGGGTACCAGTACGATACTTAGCAGGAGTATTATTTATTAACTGGTTTATTATTTTGTTAGAAAGAGGTTTTCCATTATTTAAATAATTTAGCACTTCTTTATAACCACCTAATCCCATGTTATAAGCTCTATAAACATCTGCCACTGTAGGATCCATACCTAAGCCTCTAAGTTGATTATATTGATGCTGTAAGTACCAAGCACCAGCTTTAGCGTTATAGTAAGGATCTTTAATATCGCCTACATCACCAGTAGCTCTAACATAGTCATTTACAGCACCTTTAGTAAGTTGCATTAAGCCAAGAGCTCCTGTATTACTAACTGCATTAGGATTACCATTAGACTCTATTGCCAGTACCCTATTAGTTAAAGGGTTGGTATGAGAATATACACCATTCTTTAAAACCAGTTTACCAGAGAAATCTAATGGTACATTATTAGTTTTAACAGTTGTCTGAGGAGCTATATTAACAGTAGCTGGTTTAACAGGTAAAGTATTATTTTCATTTAAAGGCACTTTTTGAGCTGTTACAGGCATTTCGTTATAATCCCATATATTTACTTTAGGAACTTCTTCCTGAGCGTTATCAAGGAATTCTAGGCCTATAGAATCAGCATTACCCCATATACCTCTATGTATAGGAGCTAATGCCATTTCTTGCATACTTTTAGTAAATGCTGCTAACTCTTGACTACCCTCATTAGATTCACTCCAAGGAGAATTAGCCACTATAAAGAACTCCCTGCTCTTCTAGACTGTAATGCTGCAAATTCTTTCTTAGCTCTATCTTCTCTATCTAGGTATTGTTGCTTTTGTAGATCAAAAGACTCTCTAGCTAAATTCATATAATCCTTATTTGCTTTATAAGTGTTATAGCTATTCCATATATTTAAAGCACTTTGAGTAAAAGCACCTGGTTGCTCTAAAATCTTATTCCAGATATTACCAAAGAAACCAGGCTTTACATCATTATACATATTTAAAACTGTTTCATAGTTTTCTGGAGAGTAGTCTCCTAATTGATGCATTTGAGTACGCTGTTCTGCATTACCATTTAGTGCTATATACTTCCTTTTATCATGAAAGTCTCCTAGCATAGTATTTGGTAGAGGATCTTTTATTTGACTATTATTAGTACCTATATTATTAGTATTATTAGTATTTAGTGCATTTAAATCTATTTTTTTATGGTTAAGTGCTGTAGGGGTAAATCTGGATGTATTACCGTACGCTTGTACATAATCATTCCCTTTATTAATATAGGTATGTAGCATATTTTGAGTACCTTCCCACAAAGGTGTTTGATTTGGGTTGTAGGTATACTCTTGCATTAAACCAGAGAAATCTTTATATGCTGCAGTATTTCCATAGTCATTTTTAAAATTTACTAATTTTTCTAAACCAGCACGTTGATTACTTAAATTATTAGTATAAGTATCTATATTATTAGTCATTGGGAAGTATGTAGGCATAGCCACTATTAAATTCCTTATTTCCAAATATCATAAAAATCTGTAACATCTTTAATATCATGACGTTTATTGTATTCTTTAGTAAAAGTCATAGGATCACCTTTAATATAACCAGGATCATTAGGACTCATAAACTCTAATACAGGCTTTACTGAAGCTTCTTTTTTAGGAGTATCGTCTTTCTTTTCTTCCTTTACTTCAGTTACTGGTTCTGGTACTTTCTTAGGGTTAGTATTAACAAATGTATTACCTACTTTATGGTAACCATCTAGTATATGATTACCCCCTACCAGATTACCTAAAGGATCATCTTTTATAGGTTTTTGCTTTCTAGCATACTTATACTGAAGCATAGGTGCTTGAGTACTGATAATAGAGTTATCATATTTAAGACCATTTCTCTCTTGATTATCACCTAAATTATATAATTGCTTTGCAGCGTATTCCATACCTCTATACATATTAGTATCAATACCAGCATTACTTAAGTAATTATTGAAAGATTCATCACTCATATTATTATCTCTTTTAATGCTTTGAAGTTCCCAGTACCTATCTGAGTTTTTAAGCAACTGATTCATCATATTAAACTTATTTAATGTAGCTCTACTATTAACATTAGTAGGATTAAAATTATCAGTATCTTCTAGCATTTTATGCATCATTTTAGTAATAGTTTGCTGACCTAGTTTGTACACGTCACTTTGTTCTGAGAAACCAGAACGTCTACCTAAACCAGTTAAGTTATATACCCAGTCATTAGCAGATGCTGTTTTTATACCTTCCCATAGAGACTCCCCAAAAGCAGCAGGTGCGTCTAACCAACTACCAGTATCATTATCTAGTAACCATTTATTAGAATACCCTAAATCACCATAACGTAATTCTTGTAACATATCCATATCTCTATTGGTATCCCAGATAGTATTTGATGCTTTATCAGCAATATCATAGATACCCTTACCCATACCATAATAAGGTATTGCATAAGATACTGCGTTAATAATATCTGATGCTATTTTACGAGCTTTAGGATCTTTTACCCTTAGTACATCACTAATGCCTTCACCTAGTGCATCAGGTAGTTTATTAAATGCAGAGTAAGGAAGATTATACGCCCAGTTATTATTAGCTAAATTCTTCTGCCATATAGCTTGCATATCAGCAGAATCAACATACATACCAGTGTTTGGATCATAATACAGAGATGAAGTATCATTTATACTATCAAGAGCACTGTTACTAGCAGCAGGTATAATACCTTTTAAAATGCTCTTACCTAGCAACTTTACGGGTTTTGGTGTTTTATCCCATATAGACCCTATAGAATATTTTTTAGCTTTACTAGTATCTGAAGGAGGAGTAGTCTTTTCAGTAGTAGTAGTAGTACGTGTCTCAACTGGTTTAGAAGTATCCTGAGTACTAATAGATGTACTGTTATTAACACTGGTTTGAGAATTAACACTAGTAATAGGTTTGCTATTTTGTGGTATTTTAGATTTTACAGAATCTTTAATGCCCTGACTTTTCTTATCCCAAGAAGAGCTTGTATGTCTTCTTTTTTTAACATTAGTCTTTTTCTTTTGATTATCCACTTACTAAAATCTCTATTTAACATAAACCCCTAAACCAGATAATACAAGTTTAGGATATTTGTAATTTATTAAAATAATAATAATAATAAT